>CAJOFG010000008.1:9618-21492 GCA_905233965.1 uncultured Selenomonadaceae bacterium | reverse complement strand
ATGGCGAAACTCGTGCGAAAAATTCCCGGCGGCGCGACGTTTGCGAATCTCGGCACGAAATTGGGAAAAACTTTCGGCGTGTTCGGCTCTTTGGGAATTACCGGCGAAAGGGAAATTCCAGCTTACGCACCGACTTCGTTTTTGGAAATGTTCAAAAATATTTCTCAACCTTCGTCAGAGAAAAAAATTATTTTTTATCCGGGCTGTTTCATAAACGACAATCAGCCGCAAGTCGGCACGGCGTTCGTCAAAGTCATGAACGCGAACGGCTGCGAAGTTTTGATTGACGAAAAATTTAATTGTTGCGGCTCTCCGCTTGTCGGCACCGGATTTTTGGACGAGGCGAAGGAACACGCAGAAAACAACGTTGCGGAAATTTTGAAGTGGAAGGAAAAAAATATTCCGGTCGTCGCGGCGTGTACGAGTTGCTCCCTGATGTTGAAAGAAGAATATCACGAACTTTTCGACGAACCGGAAATGCATGAGGCAGGGAGAAATATTTTTGACGCGTTCGAGTTTCTGGAAATTTTGGCGACGAACGGAGAGTTTAACGCAAAATTAAATTCCGTGCAAAAAACTTTGCTGTACCACGTTCCCTGCCATTTGACTTCGCAAAGTATCGGACTTCCCGCCGCAGAAATTTTGGAAGAAATTCCCGGACTGAAAATAAAACTTGCCGACGCGGGCTGTTGCGGTCTGGCGGGCAATTACGGATTTTTAAAAGACAAATACGAAATTTCGATGAAGATAGGCGCGAAACTTTTTGAACGTATCGCGAAAAAAGATTTCGACGCGATTATTTCCGACTGCGGCACCTGCAGAGTACAAATCGAACACGGCGGAAAAGTAAAGCCGGTTCACCCGTTGGAAATTTTGGCGGCGGCTTATTGAAATATTTTTCGTCGCAGGTGCTCTCTTAAATTTCGGGCATGTGTAAATTCACATAAATTTTTACAAACCGTTCGGGAAAAATTCGGGCGGTTTTTTTTTACGATTTGAGGAAATGCCATAAGAATTTTAAAAGCACGTCACACGGAAAAAATTCCGAACATGATTTTCCCGCAGAAAGTATTGCTTTTGCCTGAAGTGCAAAAAAATTAACGACCCGGATTTTTTTCGAGTCGTTTTTTTTATTTCGCTCATCAGAATTTTATTTTTGCACGGAGTAAATTATTTGAACCGCGCCGCTTTCAAAAGCTTTAATGTCTTTCAACTTAAGAGGTATCGGCTCCGAATCTTCCGGCAACCCGTCGAACACGGCTTGAAGTCCTTTCCTGCCGTCAATGCCGGGTCCGATTAAAATGCTTATCTCGTCCAAAAGTCCGGCACTCAGGAACGCGGTATTTATCGTAGAACCTCCGACTACTGCAAGTCGTTTGACTTGGAATTTTTCAGCCAAAATTTCCGTCGCCCGTTTCAAATCGACGCGATCCTTTCCGCAAGAAATCCGGGACACGCCGAGCAAGTCAAGGTAAGCGACGTATTCGCGCGAAACATTTTCGCCGGTGATTATGATTATATGGTCTTCGTATTCGTTGTCTTCATCCCAGAGAAGTGTGCCCTTCGTATCGACGATAATTTCATAACGGTCGGCTTTCCTTTTGCGGGAATATTCTTCCCTGCCGAGAGGAATATTTTTTTTCGGCTCAAACTTTCCGGGCAACGCCATTTCGAGTTCGGCAGTCACCCTCCCGCTCAACGCGGCGGTCGTGTTCAAATTGTCGAGTGCTTTATAATAATCGTCAACGCCGGCAAGTTTCGCCGTCATGGCGCAATCAATTCTGCCGTCAATCGACATCATCATGTGGCAGACAATGTAGGGCTTGCTGTTCATCGAAAAAATTCCTCCTCCGTTGATACGTTTAAACTGTGAAAATTATTTTTTTCCGAGCGCGACACTTTGCGGTACGGTAGTTTCTTTATCGTAGCAGGCAAAAGCGTTGTCCACGAGATTTTTTTCCGGCTTTGAAGTAAACGCGCTGACAATCGGCACGATTAAAAGTCCGGCAAGCATGGCGATCGCGCCGCTGTTAATCGGCGACTGCATTATTGCCGGGAACATCGGACGGACAATCATGTTTGCCGTCATCAAAACCGTGCTGAAAATGAAACACGCCCAACAAGATGCGACGGTAACTCTTTTTGAGTAAAGCGAGTACATGAACGGAGCGAGGAACGAACCCGCCATCGCGCCCCACGAAACGCCCATGAGTTGCGCGATAAAATGTACCGAGCTGGTGTATTGAATCAGAGCAATGACCGCCGAAATTGCGATAAAGACGACGATTAAAATTCTCATGATTAAAACTTGCCGCGCTTCACTCAAATTTTTTATCACGTTATCCTTCAGCAAGTCGATTGTCAAAGTTGAACTCGACGCAATGACCAGTGACGATAAAGTTGACATCGACGCGGAGAGAACCAGAATTACAACCATTGCAATCATTCCGGCGGAAAGTCCGGAAAGCATCGTCGGGACAATCGAATCGAATCCGTTCGCCGCAATGTCTATTTTGTCCGAAAAAAGTCTGCCGAATCCTCCGTGAAAATATGAGCCGCCCGCAACGACGAACGCAAACAAAGTTGAAATTATCGTTCCTTTTTGAATTGCCTGTTCATTGGTTATCGCGTAAAATTTTTGCACCATTTGAGGAAGCCCCCAAGTACCCAGCGAAGTCAAAATTACGACGAACAATAAATTCAGCGGATCCGGTCCGAAGAAGGACGCAAAAATTCCCGGCGTCGTCGAAACTTTTTCGTCCGTGATTCGTGCCAAGCCGTCAAGCGATGCCATGAATCCGCCCTGCGTTTCAAACACGGCATAAATTATCGCGACAATTCCGACCAACATTATCAAGCCTTGAATAAAATCGTTAATTGCCGTCGCCATGTATCCGCCGGCAATGACATAGACCGCCGTCAAAACCGCCATGAGCAAAATGCAAACGGAGTAGTCAATATCAAATGCCATTCCGAAAAGTCTGGATAAACCGTTGTAAAGCGACGCGGTATAGGGTATCATAAAGATAAAAATAATTATCGACGCACCGATTTTCAAAGCGTCCGAACCGAAACGCTTTCCGAAAAATTGCGGCATGGTCGCCGAATCCAAATGCTGACTCATAATTCTGGTTCTCCGTCCGAGAATGAACCACGCCATCAGAGAACCGATAAGAGCATTTCCTATTCCTGCCCACGTCGCCGCAATTCCGTAACGCCAACCGAATTGTCCGGCATAACCGACAAAGACGACGGCGGAAAAATACGACGTGCCGTAAGCAAAAGCCGTGAGCCAGGGACCGACGTTTCGACCGCCCAAAACAAAACCGTTTACGTCGGTGGCGTGCTTGCGACAGTACAAGCCGATTCCGATTAAAACGGCGAAATAAAAAATAAGGATTGCAAGTTTCATATGAAAATTTTTACCTCCGGAAATTTTTAATCTCTGAGTTTACAGGTAATTTTTACGATTTTTTTGTTGACAACTTCAAACTCAATTTCTTTTCTGTTGTCCGGGCTGTAGAATGTAAATTCTCTTTCCGCCGAATCGTCATCGGTTTTTGCCGGCTCTCCGAATTTTTCAATAAGAATGTTCAAACTTTGTCCGACGGCAACACCGTTCGGAGTGGTGACTTTGTCGCCGAGCGTCGAAACTTTATCGACAATGCCGGGTTTGTCGTCGTCGAACTCGATTTTAAAATTTTCGTAGTGCCACTCTTCGTTGTCGAGGCTTTTTGATTTCGGCTCTCCGACAGCTTTAACCAATTCTTCCTCACTCATGCCCGGCGAAACTTTTCCGAGTGCAAAATTATCTGCCTGAGAAACCCGGTCGGAAGTCTTTTCCGGTTGAGCGGCGGGAGTTTCCGTCTGTTGAGGCGCGGGAGCCGGTTTATCTTGTCCGCAACCCGTCAAAAGAATTGCAGAAGAAAAAATCGCCGCCAAAAGAAAATTTTTTCTGCTTGAGTCAAACATTTTTAAACCTCCAAAAAAATTTATGTAACTTCAAGGAGTTGAATCATCACATGGTAATTGACATTCACACGCACACTTTCCCGGACAAAATTGCCGCCCGGACGATTGAAAATTTGAGCCGTAAAAGCAGAACCGTCGCGTTCACTGACGGAACGATAAATTCCTTGTCCGCGTCGATGAAAAAATCCGGCGTTGATGTTTCCGTTGTCCTGCCGGTTGCGACGCGTCCGGATCAAGTCGAAAAAATAAACGACTTTGCCGCACGGACGAACGAAAATTTTTTTGAGCGCGGAATTTTTTCATTCGGCTGTATCCACCCGGACTTTACGAATTTTAAAACCGAATTGAACAAGATAAAAAATCTCGGCTTGAAGGGAATTAAAATTCATCCGGTTTATCAAGATACCGACCTTGACGACAAAAAATTTCTGCGAATATTTTATCGCGCCGCCGAACTGGATTTAATCGTCCTCACTCATGCCGGGCTTGACATAGGTTTTCCCGGCGTTATCCGTTGCTCTCCGGAAATGTCGCGGCGCGTCGTCGAAACGATAGGCGATTTTAAATTTGTCCTTGCGCATATGGGCGGCTGGAAAAATTGGGACGCGGTGAAAAAAATTTTAGCCGGCACGAAAATTTATCTCGACACGGCTTTTTCGTTCGGGAAAATTATTCCGCGCCCGGATTGCGTTTGGGAGCCGGCGGAGCTTGAAATGCTGAACGAAAAAAATTTTCTCGACCTGTGCAAAACTTTCGGATTCGACAAAATTATTTTCGGGACGGACAGCCCTTGGAGTTCGCAAAAAAATTCCGTCGAATTTATAAAAAATCTTCCGATACCGGAGGAGGACGCAAAAAAAATTCTCGGCGAAAACGCTTTGAATTTGTTCGGCGGGAAAATTCTTTGACAAAAAAATTCCGGGCGGGATTATATAACAAATATTTATACTTTGCAACATTTCCGGAATTTTCGCGTCAAAAATCGTCGTAAAAATTTTTTCCGGGCAAATAAAAAATTCTCCGACAAAATTTTTTTCATCGGAGAAATTTTTTTGCGGATTTTTTAGATCACCGCAGAAATATGCACGGAGCAAAAATCTTTAAATCATCGCGTTCCACATATTTTGTTCAATCGGAGTGTCGCCGGAAACCCAACCGCTGTATCCCTGCGAATTGTAAAAATATATTCCGCTCCGCTCGACCGAGAAACGATAATTCAGATATTCCACGTTGCCGGAATTTGTAACCATCTTCAAAGTGCAAAAACGCTCGACGGAAGTCCCTCTGACTGTTTCCTCCATCAAAAAGCAATTCCAACCGGTTGCCGGCGAAGTGCCGACGTAAATATCTCTTGCCTCAGCCGGACTTTGCAACCCGGCGAAAATTAACGTCGCTCCCAAAAGAGCGGCAACAAAAAATTTTTTCAACATTTTTTTCACTCCCGGATTAAGCGATCAAACGGGTGAGCAATTCTTTGTAAGCTTCTTCAACGCCGCCCATGTCGAGCCGGAATCTGTCTTTGTCCAATTTTTCTTTCGTCGTCATATCCCAGAAACGGCAGTTGTCCGGAGAAATTTCATCGGCGAGAACAATTTTGTCGCGTTCGTCACGTCCGAATTCAAGTTTGAAGTCAATCAAATCTACATTTTTCGCACGGAGGAAATTTTTCAAAACGGTATTGACGGTGAAGGCAATATGTTCAATTTCGTCGAGTTCGTGAACGCGCGCAATATCGAGAGCCATAATGTGATAACGATTGAGCATCGGGTCGCCGAGATCGTCATTTTTGTAAGTGTATTCGATAACCGGAATTTTTAAAATTGTTCCTTCTTCGAGAGCGAGACGACGTGCAAGACCTCCGGCGGCGACGTTGCGGACGACGACTTCCAGCGACAACATTTTCAACATCTTGACCAACATTTCGCGATCGCTGACTTGTTCGATGAAGTGACTTTCAATCCCGTGAGTTTTGAGCAGTTTGAAAAAGAACGTGCTGATTTTGTTGTTGATAATTCCTTTGTCTTGAATTGTGCCTTTTTTCTCACCGTTGCCGGCTGTCGCGTCATCTTTGAAGTAGACCAAAAGTTTATTCGGGTCGTCGGTTTCGTAAACCATTTTTGCTTTGCCTTCGTAGAGCAGTTCACCTTTCGTCATGAAAAATTCCTCCTTCAAAAAAATTTTTTCGGCGTTTGAAATTTTAATCCAATTTGTTTTTCATCGTTTCGGAAAAAGAGCGTTTAACATAGTCGGCTTTGCGTTCGACTTCCTGAACCATATTTTTCCGGTACTCGTCCAATTTTTGTTTGACTTTCTCGTCGGAGATTGCAAGAATTTCTGCCGCAAAGAGCGCGGCATTTTTCGCGCCGTTAATTCCCATAGTCGCAACCGGAATTCCGCCGGGCATTTGTACGGTACTCAAGAGAGAGTCCCAACCTCTGAGCGGTTCCGCCGCAATGGGAACGCCGATAACCGGGCGCGTCGTGTATGCCGCGACGACTCCCGCCAAGTGAGCCGCGCAACCCGCCGCCGCGATAAAAATTTTTGCGTCCTTTTCGTGACACTCCTCGACGAAGGCTTTAACTCTCTGCGGTGTGCGGTGAGCGGATGCCACCGTCAATTCGAGTTCAACGCCGAACGAATGCAAAAGTTCGACGGCTTTTTTCATTACTCCCCAATCGCTGTCACTGCCCATGATAATTGCAACGTCCATTAAAAATACCTCCTTAACTTCTGTTTTCGCGTTCAACCAATTTGTCCGCGCCGTAACGCTTCCTCAAAGCCGGCTTTTCGATTTTTCCGGTTGCATTTCGCGGCACGGTGTCGAAAATAATTTTTCGCGGTCGCTTGTATCGCGGAAGTTCATGACAGAAATTATTTACTTCCTCCTCCGTGCAAGTTACGCCCTCTTTAATTTCGACAATCGCCGCGCTGATTTCTCCGAGCCGTCTGTCCGGCAAACCGATGACGGCAACATCTTTGATTTTTTCAAAACGGTGCAGAAAATCTTCAATTTGAACCGGATAAATATTTTCGCCGCCGCTGACGATGACATCTTTTTTCCGGTCAACCAAAAAATAAAATCCGTCCTCGTCCTGCATTGCCATATCGCCGGTTAAAAGCCAGCCGTCTTTCAAAACTTCGGCGGTCGCTTCCTCGTCGTTGTAGTAGCAGGTCATCAAGCCGGGACCTTTCACGCAAAGTTCGCCGACTTCGCCTTGTCGAACCTCCGCGCCGTTCTCGTCGATAATTTTACATTCCCAACGGTAGCCGGGAATCCCGATCGCGCCGACTTTTGAAATATTTTCCAAGCCGAGATGAACGCAACCCGGACCGGTCGATTCGGAAAGTCCGTAATTCGTGTCGTAGTCGTGGTGAGGAAAATATTTTTTCCAACGCTTAATCAAACTGGGCGGAACCGGTTGCGCGCCGATATGCATCAGCCGCCATTGATTTATTTCGTAGTCCGACAATTTCAAATCGCCGCGATCCAACGCATCGACAATATCCTGCGCCCAAGGAACGAGCAACCAGACGATTGTACATTTTTCCTTCGACACGGCATCCAAAATTATTTCCGGCTTGGTTCCTTTCAGAAGGACTGCGCGACTTCCGGCAACGAGACTTCCCATCCAGTGAAATTTTGCGCCGGTGTGATAAAGCGGCGGGATACACAAAAAACAATCTTCCCGCGAAGTCAGATGATGTTTCTGCTCCATTTGTGCCGCCTGCGTCAAGCTCCGGTGTTTGTGCAAAATTGCTTTCGGAAAACCGGTTGTGCCGGAGGAAAAATAAATCGCACCGAAATCGTCGTCGGTAATTTCCGGAACGTCCGGCTTTTGACTCGAACAATTTTCCGCCAGGAGATGATAACTTTCCGCGAAACTCGGACAGTTGTCACCGACGAAAATTAAAAGTCTGCCGCGTGAAAGTCTTTCGGCATTCGTTTCGATACGTCCGATAAATTCCGGTCCGAACATTATCACATCGACTTCGGCAAGTTCGGCGCAGTACAAAATTTCTCCGGCATCGTAACGGAAATTGAAAGGTACGGCGATCGCTCCGGTTTTCAAAATCCCGAAATAAATCGGCAACCATTCCAGGCAGTTGTACATGATAATTGCAACTTTGTCACCTTTTTTTACTCCGCGCCCCAGCAAAAAATTTGCACAGCGATTTGCTTTTTCGTTAAAGACGCTCCAGGTAATTTCGTGCCGGTACGGGTGGAATCTGTCCGGCTCGATGAGTTCAAACTCTTTCCAAGAAATTCTTCTCCCGTCGGGTTCGGCGGGGTTCAGTTCGACGAGCGCAATTTCGTTTCCGTAAAGTTCGGCGTTGCGCTCCAAGTATTCCATAACGGGCATTAAAAAAAATTCCCTCCCATTTATTTTTTCTCCGGTTTATTCTGTTTAAAGCGGAAAATTTCCTGCAAAAAAAATTCCCGGCGCGTCATACGTCGGGAAAAAATTTTTTCAAACAAATTTTGCGGTACTTCCGTTTTTGCCGGCGGTTACTTCCAAGCGCGTCGAAATTCTCTGCCGTAATTCGCCGACGTGAGAAATTATTCCGACGAGTCGTCCGCCCTGTTGCAAATCGGTCAGAGCGTTCATCGCCGTATCCAAAGTTTCGCTGTCCAGTGAACCGAACCCTTCATCAATAAAAATCGAGTCAAGCTTAATACCGCCGGAAATATTTTTGACGACAGCCGCCAACCCCAAAGCGAGCGACAGCGACGCGAGAAAAGATTCGCCGCCGGAAAGAGTTTCGACATCGCGCTCCCTGCCGTTGAACATATCGAAAATTTTCAAATCCAGCCCGGCACCTCTGCGCTTGTCGATTTTCTGTTTGCCTTCGCGGAATTGATAGCGACCGTCGGTCATAATGTCGAGCCGGGCGTTCGCCTCGTAAATAATTTCTTTGAACATTGCGTTCAGATAATATCGGCGAAAAGAAATTTTGGAAATTTTTCCTTCCGCCGCGTCGGAAAGTTTTTGCCAAATGCCGTACTCTTTTTGGGCAACGTCCGCCTTCTCCGTGAGCGATTCCAATTTGTCGGAGATGGCGCGAAGATTTTTCAGCCGTTCGGAAATTTTTACCGACTCTTGCAAAATATTTTCGTACCCTTTTTTCGCCGTCTCAAAATTTTTCGTCAGCGCGTCAAGGTCGGGTTTTTCCTTGCCGGAAATTTTTTCGGCAACCTCTTTTTCTGCGTTCGCGAAATTTTTTACAGCCTCTTCGCGTGCGGATTTTTCATTGTTCAGCGCGTGGAAATTTTTTTCGGCAATCGTCCAAGCGTCGCCCAATTCTTTTTTACGCGCCGCGAAATTTTTTAAATCCGTTTCGATTTTCTCCGGGTTATCCGCATATTCGGCGGGAACGGAATTTTGTTTCTCCGCGACAATGCCGCGCAAATTTTCCGTCGCTTTGGATTTTTCGTCCGAAACTTTTTTGGCCCGCTCGATTTTCTCGGCGTTCTCCTTCATGAATTTTTCGCCGACTTTCAAATTTTGCCGGCACTGCTCCAACTTCTCCGCGTCCTCTTTCGCACGACTCAACAAAATTTTTGCGTCGGGCAAAGGCAGAACGTCGGCAAGATTTTTTATCTCATTTTCCTGCGACTTGATTTTTTCGGAAAGGGTTATCAAATTTTTTTCCGCACCGGATTTTTTTTCTTCGGCGGCACGGAGAATTTTTTCGCACTCCGAAATTTCTTCGTCAGTCGGAATAATTTCATCGCTGACGGCGATTTTCGGGTGGGAAGTCGAACCGCAAACCGGGCAGGGCTTGCCGTCCTCCAGAGTTGCCGCCAGTTTCGCGGCGATACCGGCTTTTTGCAGGAAATTTTTTTGCTCCAGATTTTTTTTCGCCGTTTCGCAGTTTTTATTTGCCGCGTCGAAAAATTTTTGTGCCGCGTCGAAGTCGGCTTGCAACTTTTTCAGCACGTTCAATCTCTTTTCGCGATTCTCGGACTGCTCGAATTTTTTTTCCGCGTCCTTGAGTTTCGCGCCGGCATCGCGCAAACTTTCTTCCTCACGCTTGCGAAACTCCAATTTTTCCTCGCCCTTTTGCCGGGTGAGCTCAAGCTTTTTGAGTTCGGCGCGCAGAAAATTTTCCTCCTCTTCGGATTTTTTCAACGCCGCCCGTTTCTGCCGGAGTTCGTCCAAAGATTTTTTTATCTTCGCGGTCTCTTCGATTTTGCCGTCCAATTCCCGGCGCGTCGGCTCTTCGGCTTTGCGCTTGTCGTATTCGATTTTTGCCGCACTCAATTTTTTTTCGACGTTCGCCGACTCGGTTTTCGCGTCGGATAAATTTTTCCGGCACCTCTCCAAATTTTCAAAATGCCCGTTCAAAATTTTTCCGTCGGTCAAGGCTTGAGTTGCCGCGTCGGAAATTTTTTTGTTCTCGTCGATTTTTTGCCCGGTGAGGAAAAAAATTTTTTCGTTGTCGGAAATCAAACCGTGAATCATTTTTTCGTTGAATCCGGTTTCGGCGGGAACGTTGCCGATTGTCCGCGCCTCGTTGAGCAAATAATTTTTCTGTTCGATAAGTTTATCGCAAACCGCTTTTGACTCCGCCGCCTTTTTTTTCAATCCCTGTTCGATTGTTTCGTAAAGTCCGGCGTTGAACATGACATTTAAAACTTCGGCGCGTTCGTTTGAACTTGACGACAAAAATTTTCTGAAGTCGCCCTGCGGCAGGACAATGACTTGCCGGAACTGTTCGCCGGTGAAGTGCAAAATGTCCCGGACGTATTGAGTTACATTTTTTGTTTCAACAAATTTTCCGTCAACGTAAATTTCGGCGGTCGCTTTCTCCTCGACTTCGCCGGAGCCGCGAAATTTTTTCCGCATATAACCGGGGGTACGAATAATTTTGTAAACCTTGTCGCCGAGTGAAAAAGTGAATTTGACTTCGGTTTTTTCGTTCGCGTCAACTTGAACGGAACGCATCATCGAATCTTTGCGAAGTCCGCCGGAACTTTCGCCGTAAAGCGCGTAACACATCGCGTCAAGAATTGTCGTTTTGCCGGAACCGGTCGCGCCGTGAATCAGGAATAAATTTTTCCCGGCAAGATTTTTTTCAAAGTCCAATTCAATCGGGTTGACGTAAGAGCCGAACGCTTTCATTTCCAACTTTAAAGGTTTCATCTGTCCGACCTCAAGTTACGCGACGGATTTTAACAGAGCTTGACAGCCGCGAAGTATATCGTCGTAAGTTGTCGCGAATCCGTTTTTGTCCCAGGGAATATCTTTTTCTTCGCCGACGAATGACAGGAGCAATTTAATTTTTCCGTTCGGGTCGCCGCCGCAAATTTTTTTAACCTGCTCGATGTTGCCGGAGTCCATGCAAGCGATTAAATCAAAATTTTTGTAATCGTCCGGCGTGATTTGTCTTGCCGTGTGTTTCGCGTAAGGGACGTTCATCTCGCGAAGTTTCGCGGCAATTCCTTCGTGAAGGTCGCCGCCCTCCGTCGGTTTCGATGCCGCCGACGCGATAAAAAATTTCTCGGAAACGCCGGCTTGATTTACCAAATTTTTCATGACGAACTCCGCCATGGGTGAACGTCCGGTATTTCCGCTGCATACGAACAAAATTTTCATTTCGTTTAACACCTCCGCGAAATTATTTTAACATTTAAAATTTTTTTGGGCAAGGAAAAGGCGGCTTTCAACCGTAAGGAATACAAACCGGAAGGATTAAAAAATTTTTGCGCGAATTTTTGAAACGAAAAAAATTTGAGGTGGGAAACAAATGGTCGGATTGTTTGAAAAATTGTCGGCGTTATTGAAACAAGATAAAAGATTCACCGCGCTTGACGGAAAAATTTTGAGAAATGCCGTTTACCGTAAAAAATCTTACCGACGATGACGAGTACAAAATTTGGGGATTAGGGCGTGTTGGTAA
>CAJOFG010000008.1:0-9587 GCA_905233965.1 uncultured Selenomonadaceae bacterium | reverse complement strand
CTTGAAATATGTACGATATTCCTGCGAAATTTTTCCTCGTCGGACGAAAAAATTCCACGTCACGTCGCACATTCTTACTTTACCAACACGCCCTAAAATTTTTCAACAAAAGTACGAGATTAAAAAGTTTTGATGAAAGTTTCAATGTCTTGGTGAAAGAGTAATCGACGAGCAAAAAATCATCTTCGCCGAGATTGTAAATTCAATTTTTCCTTCCATAAATTTTTCTATTCAATCGGCAGATAAAAATGTTATAATCCGGAAAAAGGAGAGGTGCGGCATGAGACAGGTTGGAATTTTCGGAAAGAGGAGCAGCGGCAAATCCGCTTTGATGTACGCTTTAACCAAGTCGGAAATAATCGGCGCGGCAAAATTCAGCTCGATGGAAATTTCCGGCGTGGGGAAAATTATGTTGGTCGATACGGTCGGTGTCGATGTGGAAAATTCGACTGCGGAAAAATCTGCCGAAAGTATCGAACTTGCACTTCTTTTGATTTCCGATAATTTTTTTGAACTCGAACTTGCATGGTTGAGCAAATTAAAAAAGACCGGCGCGAAAGTGATTGTCGCAGTCAGTCGTGCGGATATTTTTCCCGACGACGGAAAATCTCTTGCCGCCGCCGTCGCGGAAGTTTCCGGGATAACCCCCGTGAGGGTGAGCACGAAAACCGGCTTGGGAATGGAAACGCTCGCCAAAGAAATTATAAATAAACTCAGCGCAAAGTAAGGAGATGATTTTTATGCCTGAGAAATTTTTTGCCGGGAACAATTTTTTCAAAAAATTTGTCGCGGCGATAATCGCGGGAGCAATTATTTTTTTCGCTCCGGGAAAATTTTCTTCATCGGCATTTGCCCAAGTTAAATATTTTTCGTCAAAGTCTGTCCGCGTCAAATAAAGTTTCTTCAACTTGCCGGGCGTCACGCGCGACTGTATTGCCCGATACGGGGCAGAGAAGTTGCAACGGAAATTGAGGCGTGGACGAAAACGACTTACACTCCCGGAGGTGCCGCCGCAACGATTCGCGATTACGGAATTGATTCGATTATTCCGGATCCGCAAAAACTTTCCTACAGTCTTGCGCTGTTCAGAATTACGCCGCAGAACCGGACGATTCAATATGCCCGCGAAGATTTTTACGACGCGAACAATAATATAATTTGGTCGAAGGCTGACGACAGAGTCAAAGAAATAAATTCGCAAGCGTTCGACGAAGATTTTTACGTCGCGATTGTCGATGAAGTTTTTCGTCAGGGCGAAGTCGAACGGAAGAAAGCCTCCGACCGCTGGATTGATTTGTGGAGCAAGACCGATTCTGAAGGAAACACCGTGAGCGTTTCGGCAGACACCACGACAATGCAAATGAAAGGGACAAATTTAATCGTCTGGGAGTGGCAGGAGTCGAAAACCGGCAAAGGTCAAATTACCGAAATTCGTTTCATGAAAAAAGCCGTCAATCTTTTGCAGGGAACGGAAAAAATTATCTCCGGAGAAACTTGGACTCTTGCCACAAAAATTTGGCAGGAACTTGACGACGAATACGGCAACGCCTACCGAATGATTTCAAACGACGAGCCGGCTTACAAAGGTCTTGTTCGACTTCGCATCTACGTCAAAGAGCATCCGGATTGGGTAACGCGCTATTCGATTAAGTAAAACGATTTTGTTCCGGAGAAAAAATTTTTTAAAGACTGTTGAGTTTTTCAAGGTCTTGTTTTTTTTCTGCCGCTGTGTTAAGATTTACGCCGTGTCACAAGTACGGAAGAAACGGGAGGTTGTATCTTTAAATGAAAGTTTCCACAAAGAAAAAAGATAATTACGAACAGGAAGTTACCATAGAGTTTGCGGCTGAAGAACTTGAAAAATCGAAAAAAGAAGCCGTCAAACGTCTCGGAGCGCGCGTAAACATTCAAGGTTTCCGCAAAGGAAAAGTACCCGCACCGATTTTGGAAAGACATTTGGGCAAAGGCGTTATCCTTGACGAAGCGGCGGACATTCTCATCGACAAAGGCGCACACGATTATATCGACCAAGAAAAAATAATTCCGGTTACGCGCATGAAGTCAAACATCATCACTTGCGAAGACGGAAAAGATTTCGTTTTCACTTTGACCTTCACGCCTTACCCGGAAGTCACGCTCGGCGAATACAAAAATATCGACGTTGAAAAAGTTGTCGAGCCGGTAACCGATAAAGACGTTGACGAATACATTGATTCGATTCGCAACAGAAACGCCGAAATGATTGACGCGGAAGAAAACGATACCGTTGCCGACGGAGATTTTATCACGCTTGACTTTGAAGGCTCAATCGACGGAGAAAAATTTGACGGCGGTACCGGAAAAGATCACCCGCTGACAATCGGTTCAAATACTTTTATCGACAATTTCGAGGAGCAACTCATCGGCGCGAAAGTCGGCGAGGAGCGCGACGTCAAAGTCACTTTCCCGGAAGATTATCACGTCAAAGATTTGGCGGAAAAACCTGCCGTGTTCAAATGCAAAATCAACAGCTTGAAACATAAAAAACTTCCGGAACTTGACGAGGAATTTGTAAAGAAAATCAGCAAGTTTGAAACCGTCGAAGATTTCAAAGCGGACGTTCACAAAAATTTGGAGAGGAGAGCGGACGCTGAAGCAATCGACAATCAGCGCGAAAAAGTTATCGAAAAGGCTGTCGAAAATATGACGGTCGATATTCCGCCGGTCATGATTGAAGACCGCATAACGAACATGATAAACGAGTTCGAGGCAAGACTTCAAACGCAGGGCATGAAGCTTGAGCAGTATATGTCCGTCTCCGGTCTTGACGATGAAAAAATGCGCGAAGATTACCGGGAAACGGCGGAGAAAAATTTGCGCACGGATATTTTGCTTGACACCGTTGCGAAAGAGGAAAAATTGAAAGTCGAGTCTGACGACTTCAACAAAGAAATTGCATACATGGCGATGCTTTACCGCACCACTCCGAGACAGATTGCAAAAATTTTGAAAGAGAATGACCAATTCCCGAATGTCGCCGCAAACATTCTCAGAGCAAAAGCTATGGAATTTATTTTCGACAACATGAAGGGCGCGGAGAAAAAAGAAACTTCCGACGAAAAAGCCGGCGAAGAAAAAAATTCCGGCGAACAAAGTCTTTTTGAAGAAACCGAAACAAAAAAAGAGGATTAACAAATTTTATATTGAATTGAACAAATAATTTAAATGCGATTGAGAAGTCGGCGAACGTCGAATTTTTCAATCGCGTTGTTGTATAAAAAATTTTTCGAGGTGATAAATTTAATGGCTTATTATGTTCCGATGGTAATTGAAAAAACCGGCTACGGCGAACGTGCTTACGATATTTACTCCAGACTTTTGAAAGACAGAATAATTTTTTTGGGCGGCGGGATTAACGATGATGTTGCAAATTCCGTCGTGGCGCAAATGCTTTTTTTGGAGTCCGAAGACCCGGACAAGGACATTCACCTTTACATTAACAGTCCGGGCGGCGTGGTGACTGCCGGACTTGCTATTTACGACACGATGCAATACATTAAGCCGGACGTTTCCACAATTTGTATCGGACAGGCGGCAAGCATGGGTTCGCTCCTTCTGACGGCGGGCGCGAAGGGAAAAAGATTTGCCCTTCCTCTTGCCCGGATTATGATTCATCAACCTTTGGGCGGAGCAAGCGGACAATCTACCGACATTCAAATTCAAGCCAGAGAAATTTTGCGCCTTCGCGAAGTCGGAAACGATATTCTTTGCAAACACACCGGTCAGCCGCGCGAAAAAGTCATGGCGGACACCGAACGCGACAATTTCATGACGGCGGAGGACGCGAAGAATTACGGATTGATTGACGACGTAATTACCAGACCGATTTTGGAAAAACAAGAAGATTAAATTTAAACTTTAATTTTTCCACACGTTGAATTTCGTTTTCAAAAAGGCGGTGAGAGCTTGTTAAATTTCGGGAGCAACCCGGATATGTACCGCTGTTCTTTCTGCGGAAAGCCGGACAGACAAGTCAAAAGGCTTATCTCCGGACCGGGCGGCGTTTACATTTGCGACGGTTGCATACAACTTTGCAACGATATTTTGGAAAGGGACGAGAGCGAAGAAAAAATTTTTTCGCCGGCAAATTTGCCCAAGCCGAAAACGATTCGCTCAATTCTCGACGAATACGTTGTCGGTCAGGACGACGCAAAAAAAACTCTCGCCGTCGCCGTGTACAATCATTACAAGAGAATCGGACAGAAAGATGAGAGTACCGGCAAATCCGATGTCGAATTGCAAAAATCAAATATTTTGATGATAGGTCCCACAGGCAGCGGAAAAACTTTGTTGGCTCAAACGCTGGCAAAAATTTTGAACGTGCCTTTTGCCATTGTCGATGCAAATGCTTTGACGGAGGCGGGCTACGTCGGCGAAGACGTGGAGGACGTTTTGCTTGCTCTCATTCAGGCGGCAAACGGGGACATGGCACGCGCCGAACGCGGAATTGTCTACATTGATGAAGTCGATAAAATTGCGCGGAAACCCGGAACGACACGCGACATTTCCGGCGAAGGCGTTCAGCAGGCTCTGTTAAAAATTTTGGAGGGGACGAAAGTAAATGTACCTTTGCCTTCTCCCGGCGTTCGTCAGCAACTCATGCCGGAAGTTACGCCGCTTGACACGAAAAATATTTTGTTCATCTGCGGCGGTGCTTTCAACGGATTGGAAAAAGTTATCGAAGACCGGACGCGGGGCAGTAAACTCGGTTTCGGTGCAAACGTAAACTCAAAAAACGAAAAAGACGTGGGAAAAATTTTAAAGGAAGTTTTGCCGGACGATTTGCTTAAAGACGGATTGATTCCGGAATTTGTCGGACGACTTCCGATAATAGTTACCCTCGACGCATTGAACGAAGAGTCTCTCGTAAATATTTTGACTCAGCCGAAAAATGCACTCGTCAAACAGTATCAAAAACTCATGGAGATGGACGGCGCGGAATTGATTTTTGAGGACGAAGCACTTCGACTTATCGCAAACGAAGCGATTGAACGGAGAACCGGCGCAAGAGGTCTGCGCTCCATTCTCGAAAGAATCATGCGGAACGTGATGTTTGAAATTCCTTCCGTTGACGGCAACAAAGTTTGCACGATTACAAAAGAGGACGTGATGTACAACAAAGAACCGGAAGTAAGAATCAGCGAAGAGTAAAAAATTTGGTTTTCCCGTAACCTTGAAAAAGAGGTGACAAGGTTTGAAAAAATATCTTGAAACGATAAATTTGCCGCTCGTGCCTTTAAGAGGTGTAACGGTTTTCCCGAATATGATAATGCACCTTGACATAGGGCGCGAAAATTCCGTGAACGCTTTGGAGTCCGCCATGGTTTCGGACAGAAGAATTTTTCTCACGGCGCAAAAATCCTCCGACGAAGAGGAACCGACCGAAGACGGCATTTACGATATAGGGACGGTTGCCGAAGTCCGGCAAATAATAAAAATTACGGACGGCAACGTGCGCGTTATCGTCGAAGGGATTCATCGCGGCATGATTGTCGGTTACAGAGATTTTGACAATTACACGGAAGTTGACGTTGAAGTTTACGAAGACGCTTGGAAAGATTCCATGCAACTTGAGGCACTCGTTCGCGGTGTCGTTCACGAATTTGAAGAGTGGGTCAAACTGAGCAAGCGTATACCTTCCGAAACTTTTATCGCCGTCACGATTCTTGAGGACATCGGGCGGCTTGCCGACTTAATCACAAGTCATTTAAATTTGAAATTGGAAACGAAACAGGAACTTCTCGAATGTTTGGACGTTGAGGAGCGGCTGGAAAAATTGTACGCGATTCTCGCCCGTGAATTGGAAGTCCTGCAAATGGAATTTCAAATCAATCAGCGCGTTCGCGGACAGATTGAAAAATTGCAAAAGGACAGCTACCTTCGCGAACAACTTCGCGCAATTCACAAAGAGTTGGGCGAAGATGAAGACGTTTCGGAAAATGCGTCGGAGTACAGGAAAAAACTTTCCGAAGGCGATTATCCGGACGAAGTCAAAGAAATTATCGAAAAGGAAATTGTCCGAATGGAGCGTCTGCCTTCCATGGCGCAAGAGGCAAGCGTAATTCGCACTTACATTGAATGGCTTTTCGACCTTCCCTGGAGAATTTCTTCCGAAGACTCCACCGACATTATCAATGCGGCGAAAGTTTTGGACGCAGATCATTACGGGCTGGAAAAAGTCAAAGAGAGAATTTTGGATTTTCTCGCCGTGAAAGTTTTGACGCAGGACAAACCCGCTCCGATTTTGTGCCTTGTCGGACCTCCGGGTGTCGGAAAAACTTCTCTGGCATCTTCCGTCGCAAAGGCGATGAACCGGAAATTTGTTCGCGCATCTTTGGGCGGTATTCGTGACGAAGGAGAAATTCGCGGTCACCGCCGGACTTACGTCGGCGCAATGCCCGGAAGAATTATTCAAGGTCTGAAAAAAGCCGGCACGAACAATCCGGTTTTCCTCCTCGATGAAGTTGACAAACTCGGCAAAGATGCTTACAGCGGCGATCCTTCCTCCGCGCTCCTCGAAGTCCTCGACCCGGAGCAGAACAACACTTTCAACGACCATTACATCGATACAGATTTTGATTTGTCGAAAGTTTTATGGATTGTCACGGCGAACAACTTGGGGACGATTCCCAAACCTTTGCGCGACCGAATGGAAATTATCACCCTTTCAAGTTATACGGAGCATGAGAAATTGGAAATTGCCCGGCGTTACCTCTCCAAACGTCAGAAGGAAACAAACGGCTTGGAAAATTCTTCCGTCGTCTTTGCGAAGGGCGTTTTGCAAAAAATTATCGCGGAGTACACCAGAGAATCCGGCGTCCGCGAATTGGAAAGAATGATCGGGCGCGCTTGTCGTAAGGCGGCAAGAAAAATCGTTGAAGGTTACGAAGGCACGGTTTACATCACGACGAAAAATCTTCGCGACTTTCTCGGACGACCGAAATATTTGCAGACGAAGGCGGAGAAAAAACCGCAAGTCGGCGTTTCTACCGGCATGGCCTGGACAGAAGTCGGCGGTGACATTCTCCCGACGGAAGCAATAGTTTTGAAGGGCAAAGGAAAACTTTTGTTGACCGGGCAACTGGGCGACGTTATGCAGGAGTCCGCGCAAGCCGGGCTGACTTACATAAGAAGTCGCAGTGACATAATGCAACTTGACGAAGATTTTTACGAGAAAAACGACATTCATATTCACCTGCCGGAAGGCGCGATTCCAAAAGACGGACCCAGCGCGGGTATTACAATGGCAACGGCGATGTTCTCCGCGCTGACGAAGAAAAAAGTTCGCAGTGACGTTGCAATGACCGGAGAAATTACTTTGCGCGGAAATGTTTTGCCGATAGGCGGGCTGAAAGGCTTATCGTGAAGGTATGCACACCATAATTTTGCCGAAAGAAAACGCACGCGACATAGAAGACATTCCGGAGAGCGTGCGCGAAAATTTGGAGTTTGTACCCGTCGAACACATGGACGAAGTTTTAAAAACGGCTTTGCTTTCTTGAGCGAAAAAATTTTTTTAAATAAAAAGTCCCGAATCTTTTTTGTAAAGGGTTCGGGATTTTTTTTGTTCGCGAAAAAATTTTTCAAAAAAAATCTCCGTCGCCGGAGAAAAATTTTATTTGTCGCCGTAATGACTTTTGCACTCTGCAATTTCAATCATTCCGTTATTTATTCTGAAGATAAGTCGATTTTTCTTGTCGATTCTCAAACTCCAATAACCTGCATATTTCCCCGTCAGCGGCTCCGGCTTTCCCATACAATTATAGCCGTTGCGTTCAATGTCTTTTATCAGAGCGTTAATTTTTTTGAAAATTTTTTTGTCATTCGCTTGCCAATACAAAAAATCTTCAAAGCCTTTGTCATAAAATATTTTGTTCATTTACAAACTTATCCCATTCCTCCGAAGTGAAGGTTACAACATTTCTGCCGTGATTCATGTCGTCGATTGCTTTTTGCAAATGTTTTTGATTTTCTTCGCTCCAAAACGGATCTTCTTTGCCCAAAAATTCTTTGACAATCGGCAAAAATTTCTCCAAACTTTCATCCGGAATTTCTTTGACGAAATAATTTACTTCCTCCCTCAACGAAGTCATTTTCATCACCTCACCAAATAATTTTCGTACGTCCTTATTTTTCAACTGTCACGTTGTCGCCGTAAATTGTTTTAAATTCGTCGTGCATCGAAACGGGATTCCAGCCGCGACTTTCGGCAAGTGCTTTATCCTTCGCCGCACGGGTGAGATTTCCGCGTTCGCGCTCCACGTCATCGCAAATTACGAAAAATGATTCGCTCCGATATTTGTTGTCCTGCAAAGTGTATTCCAACATTCCGCTGTCGCCGCCGGAATTTCCGAACGCCAAAACCGGTTTCTTGCCTATCTGATTGAGGATTGAAAAAATTTTCCGGGTCTTTGCGTTGTCGTTTATCGGTTCGCCGGAAATAATAATTTTTTCCGTCTTTCTGTCGTAGAAATGATTTTTCGGGTCGTCCTTGCCCATGCCGGTTGAAGTGTATCTGAAGTCGGAACCCAAAATCCTGTCGTAACGAATGGGGAAAATATTTCCGATAAGTTCGCGTGTCGTATCGACTCCGCAAGCCGAATCTATATAAACGGCAAAACCGTTGTTGCTCAGGTAAGAAATTATTTCGACCATCGGCAGATAAAATGCCTCGCCGCGTTTCAAATTTTTAAAGCCGGCTTCGTTCGTCTGCATGAAATTTCTGACGTAAGCGCGATACTCTTCCGGCGTCATGCCTTCGTAAGCTTTGGTCAGGTACTTGAAAAGTTGCGCGTTCTCTTCCGGAGTTATGCCGGTTTTATCGTAAATTTTCGGTTTGATTTTTTTCGCGAAGTCAGCCATTTCTTTTGTCGGTCGATAATTTTTGTCCTCGGTTGCGCGATACAAAAACATCGTTTCTTGAAAATACAACGGCGCGGTTTCACAGTAAAAAGTGCCGTCCATGTCGAACGTCGCTATCCTGTCCTCTTCCGGGATAAAATTTTTGCTTGCCGGGTTCGTCACGTCCTCGACAAACTCCACAATTTTTTTCTTGGTCGGCGAATCGTCATTCCAATATTTAAAATCGCCGGCCGTCACCACTTTTACCGCGGCAACTTCTTCACGCGTCGCCGCCTGCGTCATTCCGAAACTCCCGAACGTAAAAATTCCGGCAAGAATCGCCGACAAAAATTTTTTCTTCATAAAAAATCTCCCTCCTAAATCTTGTGCATCGCGTCGAAAATATCCCGGTGCTGAGTTTTTATTTCAACTCCGATTTCTTCGCCCTGAGTTTTCAACGCCGATTGCAAATCGACAAGACGAATTTTATTTTCGTCAGACTCCGCGAAAAGAATCATGTTAAAAAATCCGTCGAAAATATTTTGGTTGATCCCGGTTATGTTCACGCCGTTGTCCGCCAAAATTTTTGTGACGGACGCAATTATTCCGACGCGATCTTTTCCGACTACGGTTACAATCAATTTCATGTCAAATTCTCTCCTCGTTTGTCCGGTAAGTTGCCGGCGATTTCTACGTTTAAATTTCTC
>CAJOFG010000007.1 GCA_905233965.1 uncultured Selenomonadaceae bacterium | reverse complement strand
TGTAACGAAAGGTGCGGTCGTTGCGCCGGGTACGCCGATTTGCACAATTCGACTTACCGAAAAGCGCGAGGACTTGACCGGAATTTTTTATATCTCCGTCGAAAAGGGAAAGCGCGTTAAACCCGGACAGACGATCCAGGTTGCGCCGAACGGGGTGGACGTTTCACTTTCCGGAAGTTTAATCGGCGTTGTTCGCAGCGTTTCCGAGTACCCGGTATCTTTGCAGGACGTGGAGCAAAAGATAGGGAATCCTCAGCTTGCTCAAATGGTGATGAACGCGAGCAACGGCGGTGTCATGGAAATAGTTTTCGACTTGGTTAAAGACCCTTCGTCGGAATCCGGTTACCTGTGGACTTCTTTTGTCGGCGAACACAAAGAGATTAAAGCCGGAAGTTTCTGCACCGGTTCCATAATAATTGACCGCAATCCGCCGATTGAAACGGTATTCTACAAATTGAGTCAGTGGCTCAGGAACAGGTGAACCGAATGATTGAGAAGATAAAAGAATTTTTTAATCATTCCGGTTCCCGCGTGAAAGTGCCGACAATTTTGCAAATGGAAGCGACGGAGTGCGGCGCGGCATCTCTCGCAATGATTCTGGCTCATTACGGAATGTGGGTACCGCTTGAAAAAATGCGTCAAGAGTGCGGCGTTAATCGTGACGGCTCGAAGGCAAGCAACCTGATGAAGGCGGCGCGGAAAAGAAATTGCGAAGTTCACGGTTACAAATGGAAGGCTCAAAATCTTCGCGACGAAGGAATTTTTCCGATGATAATTCACTGGGAATTTAATCATTTCCTCGTGCTGGAAGGTTTCAAAGGCGATGTTGCTTACCTGAACGATCCCGCCGCCGGTCGTCGCGAAGTTGTCTGGGAAGATTTTTTAACCTCGTATACCGGAATTGCAATCACGATTAAGCCCGGAGAAAATTTTAAACCGGAGGGCAGACCGTACAGCGTGGTAAATTCCGTTGCGGAAAAATTGTTGCGGGACAAGCCGGCGATGATTTTTTTGACTATACTTTCGCTCGGAATGATTATTCCCGGACTTGCGTCGCCGGTATTCAGCCAAATTTTTTTGGACGACATTTTAACCGGGAAACGTCCCGATTGGATGTTCAATCTCATTTTGGCAATGACGGTTGCAATGTTGATAACCGGAGTTCTGCAAACGCTCCGCGCAATAATTTTGACGCGCTGGCAACAGAAATTGACATTGGCGGACTCGTCAAGTTTTTTTTGGCATCTCTTGAAACTGCCGATGCAATTTTTTCATCAGCGTTACGCGGCGGAAGTTGCGGCGCGTGCCTCGTTCAACGAAGAGGTTGCAAATGTTTTGTCCGGCGATGCGGCGACTGCCGTATTGGATTTTTTTGTCGCGTTTTTCTTCCTGCTCCTCCTGTTCCAGTACAGCGTGACTTTGGCGGCAATCGGATTGTTATTCACGCTGATTGACGTTGCGGTTTTTTTCGTGATTAACCGGCGGCTGACGGATTTAATCATGAGGATACAACAGGATCAGGGTAAAGAATTCGGCACGGTGATGAACGGACTTTTGATGATCGACAGCATAAAGGCGAACGGAACGGAGGCTGACTTTTTCACGAAGTGGGCAGGTTACCGCGCAAAAGTTTTGACGGCAACTCAAGAGTCCAAACTTTGGCATTTGACATTTTCGCTCCTGCCGACTTTCCTTGCCGGATTTAACAGCGCATTGATTATGACGTTCGGCGGCTTTTCGATTATGGACGGCGCGATGACTGCCGGAATGTTCGTCGCGTTTCAAACTTTGATGGGAAATTTTCAAGCACCGGTCACGACGTTGCTGGGACTGAATCAGGACTTGCAGACAACCGAGATGCAAATGCGCCGGCTTGATGACGTTCGGCAATACGAAATCGACAAACTGAATTACCCGGACGAAGAGCAACCTTTCCCGAAAAAAAGATTGTCCGGTGATTTGCGGTTGGAAAATATAAATTTCGGTTACAGTCCGCTTGAACCTCCGTTGCTGGAAAATTTCAATCTGCATTTGAAACCCGGCCGGTGGGTTGCGATTGTCGGCGCGTCAGGCTCCGGGAAATCGACGCTGGCAAAAATCGTTACCGGACTTTACGAGGAATGGTCGGGAAAAGTTTTATTCGACGGGTACGAGCGGAAAGATATTCCCCGCGCCGTGATTGTAAATTCTCTTTCGTCGGTTGACCAAGATATTTTTCAAATCACCGGCACTGTTCGACAAAATATAAGTCTTTTTGACGATTCGATTCAAAAAGCGGACGTGATTCAGGCGGCGAAAGATGCCTGTATTCACGACGACATTTTGAAAATCGAAGGCGGCTACTCCGCAATCGTCAAAGAAGGCGGCAGAAATTTCAGCGGCGGGCAACGGCAGCGGCTGGAAATTGCGCGTGCTCTTGCCTGCAATCCGTCGCTTTTGATTCTCGACGAAGCGACGGCCGCACTCGACCCGGTAACCGAATTGACGGTGCTGGAAAATATTCGTCGGCGCGGTTGCTCCTGTCTTGTCGTCGCGCACAGACTTTCAACAATAAGGGACTGCGACGAAATTATTGTCCTGGAGTACGGAAAAGTTGCGGAGCGCGGAACTCACCGGGAAATGATGCAACATGACGGAGCTTACAGAAGATTGATTGAGGAGCGCACGCAAGAGGACGCGGAAGAATTGGACGAGGAGTATGACGACGAATACGATGATGAGGAGGCGGACGAATATTGAAATTACTTTCGGGCGAACGTCTCTTGTTGAAAAATCCGGAAAATTTTTTGAAAGTCGTTTCCGGGAAAATTGAAGTCTACGCCGTCACAAAACCGGAGGAAGATTTTCACCAAATTTTTTTGCTGGAGCGGACGGAAGGCACGGCAATTTTTTACGCCGAAGATGAATTTGAAACGGTGGACATGATGATTTACGCCGTTGAAGATTCGGAGTACGAAGAAATTCCGATAATGTCACTCCCCGCCGGAGAAATGAAAAAATTCATGCAAGACTGGTTCTCCGGCTTAATCAAGTTGTCGTGGCTCCGGTACCTTGCCGACAGAGGGGACGAAGATTTAAGTAAATGGGTTCGTCAAGATATGTTCGACAAGTGCCGGAACGATACGAAAAAAATTTTTGCGGTCTGCGCGTCGAACGAAAATATTTTTTTAATGCTCACCGGACTTCGACTTCAAAAAGAAGTTAAGCGGCTCGCGAACAGAATCGACGTAAGAAAAATTAAAAATCAACGCGCTTTGGAAGAGTCGATGGATATTCTTCTCGGCGAAGAAAAAATTTTGTATGAAGAAGAAACTTCGACGGCGACGGACGAAATTGCTTTTATCGTCAAATGCACGGCGAACGCTCTTTTGATGCCGGCGGATCATCTTTCGATAAATCCGGATATTGCAAAAAAGTTGGACGCGATCGGTTTGCTCCGGCGGCTCATGCAAAAAAACAATATGCAAATGCGTCCGGTTTTTCTCCCGACCGATTGGTACGAAAAAGACGGCGGCGTTTTAATCGGGTTCGTCGGTGAGGACAACGAGCCGGCAGTTTTGATACCGACTTCCCCCGCGACTTACAAAATGGTTACGAAGGAAAATCCGGAAGGAATCCCGATTGACGGAGAAGTTGCCGCGAAAATAAATCGAAATGCTTTTGCCTGTTACGCCGGACTTCCGCAAAGAAAATTGAGGATCCGGGATTTGCTGAGTTTCATTTTCCGGCACAGTTGGAAATCCGATTATCAAACGATTTTATTTGTAAGCGTTTTGGTCGGAATGATACCGGTCATCACGCCGATTATCACGGAAACAATTTTCCAAGACATTATCCCGATACTTGACAGGGAAGGTCTTGTCACGGTAACGCAAGTCATGTTGATAACGACGGTTACGACGACGGCTCTGCGTGCCATGCGCTCCGTTGCGGTGATAAGATTGACATCGCGGGCGGATATGTCTTTCGAGTCCGCGCTTTGGGGACGACTTTTAACTTTGCCGGAAAAATTTTTCCGACGCTATCAATCCGGCGAACTTGCAAATATCATGGTCGGCTTGGAATCCGTCAAACTTGTTTTGGACAGTCAATTTGCAGCGGTAATTTTCGACGCGCTGTTTTCGTTCTGGAGTATCTTCCTTATGTGTTACTACAGCATCCGGTTGACGTTGGCGGCGTTGGCGATTTGGTTGGTCTGGTGTTTAATCGCGGCGTTCATCGACAGAAACGTCGTTAAAGTGCAAACCGGATTGGTGAACGCGCAAAACGAGGAAGCCGGCATCGTTCAACAAATTTTCGCCGGCTTTGCAAAATTCCGTATTCAAGGCGCGGAGGCTCAAGCTTACGGATTGTGGAGTAAAATTTTCGGCGAAACGTGGAAATGGAATTTGCAACTTCGTTGGCAAAAGAATTATAATTTAATCGTCGCGAGTATTCAGCCGTTCATTTTCCTGATGATACTTTACGAATTTGCCGTGACGAATCAGCAGACGATAACCTACCCGCAATTTTTGGCATTCAGCGCGGCGTGTGCCGGATTAAATGCGACGTTTGAAACACTGATTCCGATGGTCACGCAATTTTTTACGATTCACCCTCACATTGCAAATTTGCGTCCGATTATGGAAGAAGTTCCGGAAACGAACGACGAAAAAATTGACTCCGAACTTTTGACGGGCGCAATCAAAGTCAGCAACCTGACTTTTTCCTACGGGGAAAATTTGCCGGACGTTTTGAAAGACATCAGTTTTGAAGTTGCCGCCGGAGAAAATTTGGCGATCGTCGGAAAATCCGGTTGCGGTAAATCGACTTTGGTCAGACTTCTGCTCGGATTTGAAAAGCCGAAAACCGGCGCGATTTATTTCGACGGACAAGATTTGTCGGAATTGAATCCGGTTTCCGTCCGAACTCAAATGGGCGTTGTTTTGCAAAACGGTCAGCTGATGAGCGGAGATATTTTTTCAAACATAGTCGGCTCGGCTAATTTGACTCAAGACGATGCATGGGACGCGGCGGAGGCTGCCGGAATTGCCGACGATATAGACGAAATGCCAATGGGTATGCAGACGGTTATTTCGGAAGGCAGTACAAATATTTCCGGCGGACAGCGGCAAAGAATTTTAATTGCCCGCGCTCTTGCGTCAAAACCGGCGATTTTGATTTTCGACGAAGCGACTTCCGCGCTGGACAATCGCTCACAGTCAATCGTCAAGGAAAGTATCGACCGACTTCACGTCACGCGAATCGTCATCGCGCACAGACTTTCCACGATAAAGGACTGCGACAGAATTTTGGTAATGGAAGGCGGCAGAATCGTCGAGAGCGGAACTTTCGACGAGCTGACCGCGAAAGAAGGAGTGTTTGCAACTCTGGTCAGACGACAGACGACTTGAGGAGGGAAAATTTTGGGCAAGAAAGACAACGAGTATTACAGCGACTTGGCAATGCGTGCCGTTGACGACGACGAACTTTTCCGGGAACTGTACGACAAATATTTTCCGATTGTTTACAACCTGGTTTATGTTCGCGTGAGAAATCCGGAAACCGCCGACGATATTGTCAGCGAAGTTTTTCTGAAAGTCTGCGACAACTTGGAAAAATTCGACAAAGAAAAAGCATCTTTCGCGACGTGGATAAGTCGAATTGCCGAAAGAACCTGTATAAATTTTTTCCGCAGTCTGGGCAGACATCCGGAATCGGAATGGGACGAAACTTTTGACCCGCCGATTGACGAACACGAACAGCCGGAGCAACAATTTTTAACCGGCGAAAGAAATTCGGAATTGTTGAAAGCACTTTCGACACTCGGCGAACGCGAAAGAAAAATAATCGAATTGAAATTTTGGATGAACATGACGAACAAAGAAATCGGCGAAACTTTGGGACTGAGTCCGGGCAACGTCGGAATAATTTTCTTCCGCGCCTCCGAAACTTTGCGAAAAAAATTGAAAGACAAAATTTAAAAATAATCCGACCGGGCTTGAAAGTGACCCGGTTTTTTTGTGCGCGAAAAAATTTTTTGAAAAAGTTTGTAATACATTTTCCGGACCGGCGTATATGAAGACGAAAAGAAAAACACAAAACAAAAATCTGAAGGGAGAAATTAAAAATGACAAACGAAAAAAATTTAAACAAGGTTGAATTAAAAGATGAGGACATGAACGAAGTTTCCGGCGGTCGCAGAATAATCATAATTCGTCGCAGACGCCGCCGTCGTCGCCGCAGAATCATTTTCAGATGGTAAGAAAAAATTTAATGAAAATCGAACTTAAAGGGAGAAATTAAAAATGACAAACGAAAAAAATTTAAAAAAAGTCGAATTAAAAGATGAGGACATGAACGAAGTTTCCGGCGGTCGTATGATAATCGTAGTTCGTCGCCCGAAATATCCTCGTCGCCAACGTCGCATAAGCGTCATGTACCGCTGAAAAAAAAAGACCCACCCCTTGCAATAAGCCGGGAACATTCCGGCAAAAACAAAAAGACTCGGAACCAAAAAATCCGGGTCTTTTTGTTTCCCGGAAAAAAATCTTTATTCGACAAAAAAAAAGAGCATCGGCAAAAAACTTGTCGTGCTCCGCTTTTTTATTCGTTTCAAAAAAATGTTTAAACTTCGCCGGTTGCCGCTCCGCCGGAAAGTTTTTCGACTGTCTGTTCCAAGTCGTAAACATTGGTGATGTCGCCTATTTCAATTTCGTGAATTTCGCCTTTATTCGTCGTCGCGATAACTTTCGTCGTACCGTCCGCAACGGTTACGCCGGTAATGACGCCGGTATAATCTTTTGTGGAGTTGAACAAATTGCCCTGCTCGTCGTATTCGCTGACGGCTTGCGACCAGTCAACCGATTTACCGATCATTCCGCTGAGTTGTCCGACCAAAACGGAAGTGTCGATGTTGGTGATGAGGCTCTCCATGTTTTTCATGTTCTCCGCCATGTTGCTGAGTTGTTCGACGGAAGTGAATTGCGCCATCTCCGCGACGAAATCGCTGTTATCTTGCGGCTCAAGCGGATCCTGATATTGAAGTTGCGCCACGAGAAGTTGCAGGAAAGCATCTTTGCCGAGTTCGTTTTTCGCGGTTGCATTTGTATTTTGAGTTTTCGCGTAGGCGGCGGCATCGTAAGTTACGCCGTCAACCGTTATGGTGTTGAGTGCATTTGCCATTTTAACTACCTCCGAATTTTATCAAACTTTGTAGTCCACGCCGTCCTCAACGAGTGCCTCATTGACCGGACCGGCGGCATCAAATTCTTCGTTCAACGAATCCAAATTTATCCGGCGGGGATTATTTCCTCCTCCGCGTTGATTCTGTTGCCAAGCTTGTCCGCCTTGCCCGTTCATCAAACTGTCTTCGCTCAAACCGGCATAAACTTCCACGTCCTCAACTTTAATTCCGTTGTTCTCCAATTCCTGTTTGAGTTGAACGAGGGAATTTTCGATAATCGTTCTGACTTGCGCGTTGTCGCTGTAGAAACTTGCCGTCATTGCTCCGTTTTGACTTACGGAAATTCTGAGAGTCAACGCACCGAGATGATCCGGGCGAAGGTTGATAACCATTTCGGTATTTTCCGCCGTGCGAATCATTCTTGCCTGTTCGACAATTTGTCCGCGAATATTGAAATCGTCACGCGGCGCGGCGATCGGCTCCGGATTTTGAACGGCTCCGGGCTGTTGCGTTTGCGTCGTCTGACTTACCGGCGAAAGGTGCGAATTGAAATTTTCGCCCGCGCCGGAATTTTGCTGTTGCGTTTCATTTTCCGCGAACTCCGGCAAATCTTGTCCGGCGTTCCGCATTTCGTTTTCAAATTGTTGCGGCGTTTGTTGAACGACAATTTCCGGAACGACTCCGCGATTATCTTCGACTTGAACATTCACGCCGAGAACTTCCGAGATATTCTGCCGGGTGACTTGCGAATTGTCAACCGGCGCCTGTTCGGAATTTAAAATCGGTTGAATTTCCGCGCCGAATTGTTGTTGTTGAGTTGCCGGTTGCGATTGCGTTTGAATCGGGTTTTGGTTTTGCGTCGTCAACTCCGGTTGAACTTGTTGCGGAATTTGATTTTGGTTTTGTGTCAATTCCGGTTGCGGTTGATTTTGTGCCGGCAATTCCGGCTGAACCTGTTGCATCGGATTTTGGTTTTGCGTCGTCAATTCCGGTTGCACTTGCGTTTGAACCGGGTTTTGAGTTTGCGTCAATTCCGGTTGTGCTTGCGTTTGAATTTGATTAAGCTCCGGATTCATTTGCACTTCCGGCTGAACGGGATTTTGATTTTGCGTCAATTCCGGTTGCGTTTGAATTTGGTTTTGATTTTGCGCCGGAATTTGATTCAAAACTTGTTTGAGTTCCTGCGGAGTCAAATTTAAATCCGGTTGTTCTTCGATTTTCATTCCTTCCGGTTGTATGCTGAGTTCCACGTCGGAATTTTGCCAAGTTTTTCCGCCGAGCAAGTCGAGCATATTGCGGGAATTTTCATCGGTTTTTTGCGGAATAATCGTCATCAAATTTGATTCGCCGTCGGTTTGCGGAGCAACTTGAGTTGCCAAAAGAGTTTCCGGTCCGGCGGCAAACAAATATGAAACGTCCGCGAGTGTTGAAACTTCGCCGGACTTTTCGCCGGCATCGCGAAGATTTTCCGGAGTTTCGTTTGAATTTGTTTTTTCGTTTTTGTTTTGAGGCGCATCCTGCGGTTCATTGCTCTTTCCCTGAGAAGATGTTTTTTCGGTTGCGTCGGTATTTTCGGTTTCCGGTTTGACTTGCTCCGAATTTTTTTCTTCGGGCTTAATTTCTTTTTTGTCTTGCGGAGCCGGATTGTTGCGTTCATTTGCTTTGTCGAGATGTGCGCCGAAATCGCTTTTTGAATTTTGTTTGCTCATTTTGCTTGCGGAATATTGCGCACCGAGTTTTGAACGCGATCCGGTTGAAGCCGAACCGACTTGACCTATTGACATCAAATTTGTTGCATTTGCCATTGTTCGCCTCTCCTCTCTTGAAGTTTATCGGCATTTTTAATAAAGCGATTAAATTTTTTTCGCGAACGTCGCCGGAACCGGAATTAAATTTGAAAAAAAAGCTTTGCTGTGTTACGATAGCGCAAAGAAAAAAATTTTTTTCGGGGGAGGTTGAAAAATGGGAAAAGCTTTAATCATCGGTTGCGGAGGAGTGGCCGGAGTTGCCGCTCACAAATGCGTCGAAAATTCCGGAGTTTTTGAAGAAATTTGTATCGCAAGTCGCACGGTCGAAAAATGCGACGCGTTGAAATCGAAATTGGACGGAAAGAGTTCTTCAAAAATTTCAACCGCAAAAGTTGATGCAAACAACGTCGTCGAATTGATTTACCTTATCGAAAAATTTAAACCGGACATCGTGATGAATCTTGCACTGCCTTACCACGATTTAAAAATTATGGAAGCGTGTTTGCAGACACGGACAAATTATCTCGACACGGCGAATTACGAATCGGAGGATTCGGCAAAATTTGAGTACAAACAGCAATGGGCGTATGACGAAAAATTTAAAAAAGCCGGCATTACCGGAATTTTGGGTTGCGGCTTTGATCCGGGAGTGTCCGGAATTTTTGTTGCCTACGCGCTGAAACATCACTTCGACAAAATAACCACGATTGACATTTTGGATTGCAACGGCGGAGATCACGGTTACCCCTTCGCGACAAATTTTAATCCTGAAATAAACATTCGCGAAATTACCGCTAAAGGAAGTTATTTTGAAAACGGCAAGACGATTGAAACCGAGCCTATGGAGATAAAAAAATCTTACGACTTTCCGGAAGTCGGCAAGCGCGAAATGTATCTTCTTCACCACGAAGAAATTGAATCGCTGGCAAAAAATATTCCCGGCGTGAAGAGAATCCGGTTTTTCATGACGTTCGGCAAAAGTTATCTGACGCATTTAAAATGTTTGGAGAACGTCGGCATGACTTCGATTAAGCCGATAGATTTTCAAGGACAAAAAATTGTTCCGCTTCAATTTTTGAAAGCCGTTTTGCCGGACCCGGCAACTTTGGGTTCGCGCACCGTCGGGAAAACGAATATCGGTTGCGTAATTTCCGGCGTTAAGGACGGCAGGGAAAAGAATTATTACATTTACAACGTCTGCGATCACCGGGAATGTTTTAAAGAAGTCGGTTCGCAGGCTGTGGCTTACACGACCGGAGTCCCCGCGATGATAGGTGCCGCTCTCTCAATCGAAAACAAATGGGATTTAAAAGGCGTTCGCAACGTCGAAGAATTTAATCCGGATCCGTTTATCGATGCGCTGAATAAATTCGGTTTGCCGGTCAGCGAAGATTTTTCGCCGGTTCCGGTCGATTAAGGCGGCAAATATGGGTTTACAATTTGATGAGTAACGAAAAAATTAAAACTTATTTTAAAGATGAAAATTCGGCTTTGTTCCTTGCCGATTCATTTGAACTGTTAAACAAATTTCCGGACGAATATGTCGATATGATTTTTGCCGATCCCCCTTACTTTTTATCCGACAACGGTTTTTCATGCAGCGGAGGAAAAAAAGTTTCCGTAAATAAGGGAGATTGGGATAAATTTTTGTCACTTGAAGAAAAACACGAATTTAACAGAAAATGGATTCGTTTGACGAAACGGATTTTGAAAAAATCAGGAACAATTTGGATTAGCGGCACTTTACATAACATTTACTCTGTAGGTATGGCACTTGAACAGGAAGGTTTTAAAATCATGAATAATATCACATGGCAAAAAAACAATCCTCCTCCCAATTTATCCTGCAGATATTTTACCCACAGCACAGAAACAATTTTGTGGGCAAAAAAAAATGACAAATCGGCTCGACATTTCTTTAACTACGATTTAATGAGAGAGATAAATAACGGTAAACAGATGAAAGATGTTTGGAGTGGAAATTTAACAAGTCAAAAGGAAAAAACTCACGGAAAGCATCCTACACAAAAACCGCTTTACCTGTTAAAGAGAATTTTGCTTGCATCAACTCGTGAAGATGATCTGGTACTCGATCCTTTCTGCGGCTCATCTACAACGGGAGTTGCTTGCAAATTATTAAACAGGAGATACATAGGCATTGACAATAATCCCGAATTTATCGAATTGTCCAAAGAAAGGTTGATACACACAGATGAACAATCGTTCTTTTGAAAATTGGTTTTTGACTTTCAAGAAATCAATAAACGGTTACAGATACTACACTGATTTTGAAAAAGTTTACCGTAACGTCGATAAACTCAAAGTACAAATTCATATCCTCAATTCTCTCGTAGGGTCAAAGGACATTGAAAAAGAGTTTGAAAATATTTTGACACAATATCCCGAATGTTTGAAGGTTGTTCCTTTACTTTTGGCAGTTCGCAATAATGAAATTTTTTGTCGTGACGAATTTGGAGAAACAGAATATAAATTTGACAAACCTTTTCAATCCATAAAACAGTACAAATATTTTATGAGACAAACCGGTTTGTTCGATTTGCTTGAAAATCATTGTATAAATTCCGTTTACGATTATTTGACCGGTGTGGAAGTAGGTTTGGATTCTAATGCAAGAAAAAATCGTGGCGGACATCAAATGGAGGATATAGTCAAATTTTTCCTTGAAAAATCCGGATTCAGCTATTATCAGGAAATGTATCTTGATGATATTGAAAAAAGATGGGGTTATGATCTGTCACCAATTTCTTCAAAAGGAACTTCTACAAAGAGATGGGATTTTGTAGTAAAAACATCTGACAATCTTTTTGCCATCGAAACAAATTTTTATACAGACGGCGGTTCAAAATTAAACGAAACTGCGAGAAGTTATAAGATGATTGCGGAAGAATCTGCCGCCATAAAAAATTTTACTTTCGTGTGGATAACCGATGGAGAAGGATGGAAAAAAGCAAAAAGAAATTTGAAAGAAACTTTCTTAATCCTCCCGACATTGTATAATATTCACGATTTGGAGAACGGAATATTTCTTGAAATTTTCAAACAGAATGAGTTTATTTAAAAAAATTTTCAAGGAGACTGATTCAATGAGTAACGAAAAAATTTATTCCCCTAAAACTTTTCCGCTCAGCATTGCGCGAGGTCATAAAAAAATTTCCCACGCCGTTCCACATTTACGACGAGCGGGAAATTAAAAACAACTTGAACCGACTTCAAGAAACTTTTTCTTGAGCTCCGGATTTTCGTGAACATTTTGCAGTTAAAGCAACGCCCAATCCGCACATCGTGAAAATTCTTGCCGACGAGGGAGCCGGCACCGTGCAAGCGTCCGGTCGTCATTGTCAGTTGCATCCTCAAGCTCCGAAAATGGTTTTCTTCGGCAAAGATGATCGCCGTTTCGTTGAGGGCAAAGAATATTTGTACCGGCGAATGACGATAAGAGAAATTGCCAGGATTCAGGGATTTCCGGACGAGTTCAAATTCATCTACTCGAACACCGACGACGCTTACAAAATGATTGGAAACGCCGTTCCCGTTCCGCTTGCTTATGAAATTGCGGTTGCGATAAAAAATTGCTTGCAACTGCGTCAGGAATGAAAAATGACACAAGACGAAGTTTTTTTGATTCAAATCCGGGATTGTTTTTACGCCGGGTACACCGTGCCGCAATTTTGCATGGACATGGGTTTTAAAAAACCTTTATTCGTCGCGGACGATCCCGGCAAACTTTTATTTCTCCGGGAAATTCACATTCAATTTTGTTACGACAAAAATTATGAAACCGTAATTCAACCGACTTTTGCATCTTCCTTTGCTCCGATCACGGTTACGGACAGTCTGTCTGTGAATTTCGTTACGGAAAAGCCGGAAATTAAATATCTG
>CAJOFG010000006.1 GCA_905233965.1 uncultured Selenomonadaceae bacterium | reverse complement strand
ATATCGAACAGAGCAAAAATAAAACGGACCCGGGCAATCCGAAAATCGTTAAGCCCGATGACAACAAACCGGATAACAATGAACAAAATAACACCGGTCGGGAGCCGAACAAACCCGCGACGGATTCTTTTGCGGAAGTCAAAGATATTACTGCGGCAATGTCCGGAATGACTCGCGAAACTCGCGGCATCGTCACCGTTTTGAATGAGGCGAAGAATGGCAACGTGTATTTCACTCTTCAAGACGTTTCCGGCAATGCCGAAATCAAAGGCGTTCTGTTCAAAAAGACCAACAACGACGATCCGTCCCGGAAAGAAATGTTGTTGCAAAGTCGCGACAGCGGGTCGCCGATTTACTTGAAAGGTGATATTGACGTTTACAAAGGCGAATTGGAAATAAAGACTTGGCAGGTTTATAAAAAATGACCGATTGGAAATATGAACGTACGGAAATAGCGATAGTTTTGATAACCGTCGCTTTTCTGATTTTTTTTGCCGACAATTTTACAATTTCGTCGGCAATATTTTTAATCGGGACGGTATTTTGTCTGTATAATGCTTCCGTACGAAAAGAGCGCGAATTTGAAATTCAGTGGCACTGGCTGATAACGGCAATTTTGTCGGGCGGATTGTTTGCTTTCAAATTCCGTTACCACGCGTTGCTGTTCATCACCGTTTATTCGCTGATAAGACTTGCACTTTCGTTAATCAGGCGCGAAGAAGTTTCGGAGTTGGATAAAGAGAGCGAAAAAATTCGTGCGGAGTACGAAGAAAAAATTTCATTGATACGCCGGCAATGTTCGGACAAATTGAAAATCGTTTCGGAAGAATTTCAAATCGAAAAGTTGCGCGAAAATATGACTTTGCGGGCAGACCTCCAAAAAAAATTATCGGATGCCCGAAAGAAGTACGAGAAACTCAAAGGAGAAGAAATCGCCCGACTAGAAGAGTCTTACCGGCAACGTCAAATCGAATTTGAAAAAATCGCCGCCGGAAAATCCGAACGACGCATAAAAGATTTTCAAGTTAATTCGGATAAGGAAAAAAATAAAATCATTGCGGAATTGAAAGACAAATATGATTCGGAAATTTCAGCTCTCAACGGACGACTGAAAACCGTTTCCGACGAATTGGAGCAAAAACGCCGGGAAATCGATGCCATCAATAAAGAACACGAAATAAATTTGAAAAAGTTGAAGGACGACATTGAACGGAAATATCAAGAGGAGTTACAAAAAAATATTCGTTGCAGTTTCGCGGAATATCAAAGAAAACTTGCCGAATTTGAAAAAGACGAAGAGAAAAAAATTCGTGAAATTGAAGCGGAGTTTGAAAGAAAAAATCAAGCTCTGCAGAAGACTTTGGTTGAAAACAAAAATGCTTTTGCCGAAGAAAAAATCAAATCGGAGCGTGAAAAAGAACTTGCGATAAAAGAATTGCGGGAAAAACTTGAGGCGAACGCAAAAACCATAGCGAATTTGCAGGCCGGAATCAATGAGCAAGATTCTTACATTCAAAAACTTGAATCTTCGACAGATCGTTTGCAAAACGAAATTTTCTGCAACGGGGAATTGCACAAACTTTTGATTGAAACTTTGGAAAATGCCAAAACCGAAGTCGATATAATGTCTCCTTGGATAAATTGGAAGACAAAAAAAGAAGTGCACGGTCTGTTGTATAATTTATTGCGGCGCGGAGTTGTCGTAAAAATCGTTTACGGCATCAATAACAACAATTATAAAGACGGCGCGACGAAAAACGAAAGCACCGACAAAGTAGTAAATCATTTGAATAACCAATTTGGAAAGTTTAAAAATTTCCGCGTCAAAAAAAGCAGTACGCACGGAAAAATTTTTATTTGCGACAATTCGTATTATGTTCTGACGAGTATGAATCCGTTGTCAAACGACGGGACTTTATGGACGGAAATCGGTGAAAGGTCGCGCAACCGGGAAAATTTGCTCCAATACCGAAAAGAATACTTTAATTTTTAAAGCGACGTTTAAAAAATTCCGAGCGTTTTAAAAAGTAAAATCCAACAAAAAATTGTTACGCACGAAAGAGCGGAGGTAAACACAACACAATTTCCGGCAAGGTCTGCATCGCCGCCCATCTGTTGAGCCATCGCGAAGGAAACAACCGCGCAAGGCGTTCCGAAAATTGCAATAAGCGTTACAAACTCAATTCCGCGAAAACCCAGCAACAAAGCGATACTCAACATTATGCTCGGCACCAAAATCAGCCTGCCCAAAATGCAACCGAGTAACTGCTTTCTGTGTTCGTGCGTACTTCCGAATTTAAACGAAGCTCCCAAAATTATCAGCGCAACCGGAGTGGTCGCCGCAGAAATTTGCCCGAACGGTTTCAAAATCGGAGCGGGTATTTTTATTCCCGAAATTAAAAGTGCCGCCCCGATAAGCGCGCCCAGAATCATCGGATTTTTAAAAACGCCTTTCAAAATCGGGAGCGGCGCAAATTTTCCTCCGCGAAAAGTTTCCAGCGCAAACACTGCAAAAATATTGTACATCGGAATTATCACGGCAATCATCGTTGTGGCAACCGCGATATTGTGATCGCCGAAAATGTTCGCGACAATCGGCACGCCCATTAAAACAAAATTGCTCCGGAAAATTGCCTGCACCATTACGCCGCGCCTTTTATTGTCCGACTCGATTTTCGGAATAATCAGCATGAGCAAAAGTACCATTGTCGGAACGGCACACAAACCGAACAGCATCAACTTCGGACGAAAATTTTCGCCTATGTCCATTGTGTAAATGCTGTGAAACATCATGCAGAAAAAAAATACACGGAAAACCATTCGGTTCATGTGGTTGAGTTCTTCATCGGTCAGAAGTTTTTGAAATTTGACGAACGCGCCGATTGACATCAAACAAAAAAGCGGCACAACCGCACTCAGTGCCACCACAAAATTATCGAACATATTTATCACTCTTTCGCCCGGAAAAATTTTTTGTCAACCTTTAAAAATTTGTCCCAATATCAAGCCGGCAAGTCCGGAGAAAATCAAAATTTTTATCACGCCGATTTTTTTTCTTACGGCGAACAACGCGCCGATCAAAATTATTATTCCGAATTGAATGTTCGAGATTAAAAATTTTACGTTCTCCGAAATGGAATTTTCCGGCGGAAGCGACTCGACATTCCAAACGGCAAGCAAAACAAAACTTACGCAAGCCGCCGCGATTAACGCAATGACGGCGGGTCGGAATCCGTTTAAAATTCCGTGAATGAATCCCAAATTCCCGTACTTGAAAATAAGTTTCGCAAGGAAAATGCAGAGAAAAATACTCGGCGTGACAAATCCCATCGTCGCAGAAATTGCGCCGCCGACTCCGGCAATTTTCATTCCGGCAAAAGTCGCCGCGTTCACGCCTATCGGACCGGGTGTCATTTGCGAAATCGTGAAAATGTCGATAAATTCTCCGAGCGTCATCCAATGATAAGAATCGACGACGACCTTTTGAATCAAAGGCATTGACGCATAGCCGCCGCCGACGCAGACCAAACTTATTTTGGCAAACTCAAAAAAAAGTTGGAGGTAAAGCAAAATTTAATTCTCTCCCTCCCGATACTGCCGTGAAAAAATATCGCGCAGAAAGTATCCCGTCAAAATCAAAAATGAAGTGTACAACATACTGAGGTCGCGCAGTTCGCCGGGCAGAATGAACAGGAAATAAAGTATCCCGTTTACAACGGCGGCAAATTTCGCGTGACCTTTCCACTCGTCGGAAAGATTGTGCCACGAAGTTTTTATGATAAAGAGAACGTAAATTATGTGCAGAACGAACATTCGCGAAAATAGCGGGACACCGTAAATCGGATCGGTTTTGAAGTACGAGGACAACTCAAAAAATCCGTAAAGGTGCGCGAAAAGCTGGAAGTCTGCCGGGTCGCCGCGATTGTCGATAAACATTTGTCGGACGTAAAGATAAGCAAGCCCGGCGATGAAAATTGAAAAGCCGGTTATCGCGCCGGATTTTTTTACGTCGAAATGTTTCCGCCATAACGGAAACAATGTCGCGAGGTAAAAGAAAAATGATTCTTTGTTCCATTCGGCGAACGGAGTCAAAATCAGGAGCGCGATAAAATTTCCGTGCAGTGCCAACCTTGCGGCGAGGAAGAAGAAAAATATTTCGCCGAAGTCGTAATAATAACCGCCGGCAATTTCAAAATGCGGAAACAGCAATGCGAACAACATCGCCGTAACCGTGCCGGCCACTTTATCTTTAAAAATTTCCGTGAGCAGGGAACGCAAAATCCATATCGTCGCGAAGAAAAGGATAAAGCAAATTATGAACATCAAATAATATTCGATAACGTATTTCGGCGGAATGTCCGCCTTCGCGTATCGTCTTTCAATGTCTTTTCGCTCAATCAATTTTTTCGCGAGTTTTTCTTTGGAATGTTCCGGAATCAATTCCGCGCCGGTTTTCACGATAACCGGGAGCAGTTGCCGGTGAATGAACGGTCTTTTTGCCGTCCCGTCCATGATGACTTCAAAACCCCAGTCCGGGTCACCGTCACATAAAGCCCACTTTAAAAAAAATCCGCTGAATCCGGCGGCAGAAACTGTCAGCATCAGAAATATCAGCATGAATTTTTTTATTACCGCATCAGCTTTGAATTTACTCATAATTTTTCCGCTCCCCACTCTCCCTTCCGATCAGTCGGTAAAAAGTTCTTTAAGTTTGTTGAAGAAAGTTTTTTTCTCCGGATTGTTCGTGCTGTCGCTGCCGCCGTCCTCAAACTCCTGCAGAAGTTTTTTCTGCCGTGAAGAAAGATTTTTCGGAGTCAAAACTTTTATCGTGACAAATTCGTCGCCGCGTCCGTCGCCGCGCAATTCCGGAATACCTTTGCCGCGAATTTTCAAAATCGTTCCGGATTGAGTACCTTCCGGAATTTTCAATTCGACTTTTCCGTCAATCGTCGGAGCTTCAACCGACGCACCGAGAGCCGCTTGAACGAAACTTATCGGAATTTCGCAGTGAACGGAAGTTCCTTCGCGCGAAAAAATCGGGTGCGGTTTGACATTGAGATAAACGTAAAGGTCGCCGGGGGAACCGCCGCGTTCGCCGGCTTGTCCGCCGCCCTGAATCCGCAAACGTGTCCCGGTATCAACGCCTTTCGGAATACTGAGTTCGATGTCGCGCTCGACGCGAATTTTTCCGCCGCCGTGACAGTGACCGCACGGATTTTTTATAATCGTTCCGCTGCCGTGACATTTTTCGCAGGGACGCGCATTTGCAATCACGCCGAACGGGGTGCGCGTCGTCGTCTGCCGCATACCGGTGCCGTGACAATCCGGGCAGGTTTCCGGCGTGTAACCGGGTGCCGCGCCCGTGCCGTGACAATCTTTGCAAGTTTCCATTCGCGGAACTTTTATTGTCATCTTCTTGCCGAAAGCCGCGTCCTCAAAATTTATGTTCAAGTCGTAGCGCAAATCGGAACCGCGCTCCGGTCCGGCTTTTCGACTTGACGTGCGGGTACGACTGCCGCCGCCGAAAAATTGATCGAAGATGTCGCCGAAACCGAATCCCGCGCCGCCGCCGAAAATATCGTTTATGTCGAAATCGAATCCGCCGGCACCCGCGCCGCCGCCGGCACCTCCGCCTTGAAATGCGCCGAAACCGAATTGATCATAACGGGCGCGTTTATCCGGGTCTTTCAAAATATCGTACGCGACGTTAATTTTTTTCATCTGATCTTCGGCAGCTTTTTGCTCCTCTTCGGATTTATCGCGGTTCAAGTCCGGGTGATATTTCTTCACAAGTTTTTTGTAAGCCTTTTTTATTTCGTCGTCGGTTGCATTTTTGTTCAATCCGAAAATCGCGTACAAATCCTGTTGTTTGTCAGCCATAATCTCACCTTCCACACAAATATCGGGGAGAGAAAAATTTTATCCCTCCCCGACTTGCAATTCAACTCACCGATTGATTTTTTATCGCCCGGAAATTATTTGTCTTTATTCACTTCGGTAAATTCCGCGTCAATCGTTCCGTCATCATTCTTGTTGCCGGAAGTTGAGGAACCGCCGCCCGCCTGTTGCGTAAAGTCCGCGTTCGGTTCGCCTTGAGAATTTGCCGCGCCGGATTGGTAAGCCGCAGAACTGAGTTTGTAAAGTGCTTGGCGAACGTCCTCCGTTTTCTTTTTGAGCATTTCAACGTCCGAACTGCCGAGATTATTTTTCAAATCGTCCGCCGCCGTGCGAACATCTTTAATCAGGTTGTCATCGACTTTGCCTTCAAAATCTTTGCAAGTTTTTTCCGCCTGGTAAACGGTTTGCTCCGCGTCATTCTTCGCGTCAGCCGCTTCGCGTTGCGCTTTGTCCTCCGCTTCGTGAGCTTGCGCTTCCTTAACCATGCGGTCAATATCTTCCTTGTTCATGCCGCTTGACGATTGAATTGTAATTTTCTGTTCGCGCCCGGTGCCTTTGTCTTTCGCCGAAACATTGACAATGCCGTTTGCGTCAATGTCAAAAGTAACTTCGATTTGAGGAACTCCGCGCGGTGCCGGCGGAATGTCGGAAAGGACGAAACGTCCCAAAGTTTTATTTCCCGCCGCCATCTCACGTTCACCCTGCAGGACGTGAATTTCAACGCTGGATTGATTGTCCGCCGCCGTCGAAAAGACTTGAGATTTTTGCGTCGGAATAGTGGTGTTGCGTTCGATAATTTTCGTGCAGATGCCGCCCAAAGTTTCAATGCCGAGTGAAAGCGGGGTAACGTCGAGCAACAAAACATCTTTGACTTCGCCGGCAAGAACGCCGCCCTGAATTGCCGCGCCGACCGAAACACATTCGTCCGGATTAATTCCTTTTGAAGGTTCCTTGCCCAAAATGTTGCGAATCGCATCTTGAACGGCGGGAATTCTTGTTGAGCCGCCGACCAAAATAATTTTGCCGATTTTATCTCCGGTCAATCCGGCATCTTTCATCGCCAACTTCGTCGGCTCCATTGTACGTTCGACCAAGTCGCGGGTAAGTTCGTCGAATTTCGCGCGCGTCAAAGTCAAATCCAAATGTTTCGGACCGGACGCGTCGGCGGTTACGAAAGGCAGGTTAATGTTCGTCGAAGTCATTGAGCTGAGCTCGATTTTTGCTTTCTCCGCCGCCTCGATTAAACGCTGAGCCGCCATTTTGTCTGCGGAAAGGTCGATACCGTTTTCGCGTTTGAACTCCTCAACCATCCAGTCCATAACTTTTTTGTCGAAGTCGTCACCGCCGAGGTGAGTATCGCCGTTCGTCGCCAGAACGTCGAACATACCTTCAGTCAATTCCAAAATCGAAACGTCGAAAGTACCGCCGCCCAAGTCGAATACCAAGACGGTTTCATCGGCTTCTTTGTCCAAGCCGTAAGCAAGCGCGGCGGCAGTCGGCTCGTTTATGATTCTCAAAACTTCAAGACCGGCAATTTTTCCCGCGTCCTTCGTCGCCTGGCGTTGGCTGTCGTTGAAGTATGCCGGCACGGTGATGACTGCTTGAGTTACCGTTTCGCCGAGATAAGCTTCCGCGTCCGCTTTAAGTTTTTGCAGAACCATTGCGGAAATTTCCGGCGGCGTGTAATCTTTGCCGTCGATTGTAACTTTATATTGTTCGCCCATGTGGCGTTTGATTGACGAAATCGTTCTGTCCGGATTCGATACCGCCTGACGTTTCGCAAGCTGTCCGACGAGCCGCTGTCCGTCTTTCGTAAAACCGACGACGGAAGGAGTAATGCGACTGCCTTCCGGGTTTGTGATAACGGTAGGTTCGCCGCCTTCCAAAACGGTGACGACGCTGTTGGTTGTACCCAAGTCTATTCCTATTACTTTGCTCATAATTTTTTCCTCCAATTAAATTTTAAATTAAGAATTGTTTACCACTTGAACCATCGCGGGACGAATGACTTTGCCGCGAACGGTGTAACCGCGTTGAAATTCTGCGGCAATCGCGCCGTCCTCTTTCTCCGCGTCTTGAACGGTGCCGACGGCTTGATGAAAATTCGGGTCGAACATTTTATTTTCCGTGTCGATAACTTCCAAGCCGTGACGCGTCATCGCGTTGACAGTTTCCCGGTTAATCATCTCCAAGCCTTTGCGAACCGTTTCGGTGTCGGAATTTTCGTCCTCTGCCGCCGCCGACGCTCTGCCGAGATTGTCGAGGAGCGGGAGCAGGTCGGTTAAAATTTCCTGTTCGATCATCGCACGCAATTCGATCTTTTCTTTCGCCGTGCGTTTCCGGAAATTGTCGAAGTCGGCTTGCAATCTCAAAATTCTTTCATTCTTCGCGGCAAGCTCCGACTGTAAATTTTTTATCGCACCGTCGAAGTCGAAAGTTCCTTCCGGTTGATTTTCCGGTTGCGTTTGATTTTCTTCCTCCGAATTTATTTCTCCGTCGGCTGACAGGTTGAAATTTATTTCCGCGCTGTCGCCGTCCTCATTGTTTATCGTAATTTTTTTTCCGTCCTCCAATTCATCAGCCCCTTTTATTTGATGAGCGTACATTATCACTAATTGGACAAAAAGTCAAGATTATTTTCAAACGAAAAATTTTTCAACCGGTTGAAGTCGGATCAATGTCAATTTGAACGTCCGGAAGTTTTTGCAAATCGTGAGCGCGCATAAATTTTTTTACGGCGTTCAAGTCTTGAGTTTTAATCAGCACGACGAAACGATAAACGCCGCGCAAGTTTGCAATTATCGCGGGAATCGGTCCCCAAATTTCGTGACGGGCATCGGAATTTTTTTTCACCTCGTCACGAAAGGCGGCGACTGTTTTTTTTGCGTTCTCCTTCGCCGCTGTTTCATCTTCGGACATGAACAAAAGTTTTATCAGCCGGCAATACGGAGGGAAGAAAAAATTTTTTCTGTTCGGAAGTTCGGCGCGGCAAAAATTTTCGTAATCCTGCGCGCAACCGAAAACGACGGCCGGCGCGTCCGGATTGTACGCCTGGACGATGACTTTTCCCGGTAAATCCGCTCTGCCGGCACGTCCCGCCGCCTGCGTTATCAAAATAAAACAATGTTCAGCCGCCCGGAAATCCGGAAAGTTCAGCGAAGAGTCCGCGCTCAAAATTCCGACCGCCGTCACGTTGTGAATGTCATGTCCTTTCGCGACCATTTGAGTGCCGAATAAAATATCGTACTCGCCGCGCCCGAACGCATTCAAAATTTTTCTGTGCCCGAATTTTTGGCTCGTCGAATCTCTGTCCATTCGCAAAATTTTTGCGTCCGGCAAAGTGAGTTTCAAACTCTGCTCCAACTTCTGCGTTCCCGTCCCGAAATATTTTATATACTTGCTCCCGCACTTCGGGCAAATTTCCGGCGGCGTTTCCTCAATGTCGCAGTGATGACATTTTAATTTTCCGTCCGCGTGATAAGTCATCGGCATACCGCAATCCGGACACTTAACGACTTCACCGCAAGCCCGGCACATAACGAAAGTCGAATAGCCGCGCCGGTTCAAAAGTAAAATCGACTGCTGATTTTTTTGCAAAGTTTCTTCCAACAAATTTTTTAACGCCCGGCTCAAAACATTTCTGTTCCCGGTTTTCAACTCTTGCCGCATATCGACGCATTGAACTTCCGGCAAAGCGCGATTAAAAATTCTGTGCGGCAGTTTCAGGTAAATTAATTCGCCTTTTCGCGCCCGGTAATAACTTTCCAAACTTGGCGTGGCTGATCCGAAAATTATTGTCGCCCCGTGAATTTTTGCAAACTCCTCCGCAACAATCCGGGCATGATAACGCGGCGACTCGTCCTGCTTGTAAGAAAAATCCTGCTCCTCGTCCATGACGATTAAACCCACGTTGTCAACCGGCGTGAACAGAGCCGAACGCGCACCGATGACAACGCCGACTTCCCCGCTCCGAATTTTGTGGAAAACGTCACTGCGCTCCGCGACGCTCAGCCGGCTGTGAATAACCGCAACGTCCGGAAAATGCGCTTTGAAATTGTAAACGATTTGCCCGGTCAAAGAAATTTCCGGCACCAAAATTATTGCCCGCCTTCCCAGCCGACGAACAATTTTTGTAAGTTCGATATAAACTTGAGTTTTTCCGGAGCCGGTTACTCCGTGCAACAAAAAGCCTTGAAAAATTTTTTGCTCAAGAATTTTTTTCACCGACGCGACCGCAAAATTTTGTTCCTCCGTCAATTCGACCGGTTTCGATTCGGCGCGAAGGTCTGCGTAACTGTCACGGAGAACCCGCCGCAACTCGACGGAAACAAATCCGGCGTCGATTAAACTTTTCACCGTCGCCGAAGCAATTTTTAACTCCGTCAATTCGTGTTGCCGGAGTTCTTTTTTCTCGTCCAGAAGTTTCAGCAACTTCAATTTTGCCGGCGAACGTTTGAAATCTTCCTCCGAAAAAAATCCGGCCGGTCTGTAAATTTTCTCGAACACCGGCGAAATTTTTCTGCCGCGTCTGCCCGGCATGAACAGCGACATTGATTGAGAGAGCGGGCAAAGGTAGAAGTCGGAAATCCACGCCGCCGCTTTCATCATTTCCGGAGTGAACCACGCTTCGTCGTCGATCGGCTCGGAAATTTCTTTCAGCGCGAAGTCGAAAATTTTTTCCGGCTCTTCGACTTCCCGGACACTCATTATAAAGCCGTCAACTTTGCGACCGCCGAACGGAATCATCACGCGCCAACCTTCGCGCAAAAAATTAAGCCGTTCGGGAACGGCGTATGAAAAATTTTTATTTATGGTTTTCGTTTGCACGTTTGCACAAATTTCCGCAACAAGCAAATTTTTTTCCTCCAAATTATTTTTCGTCCGGCAAGGCGGTTATCACCGTATGCCATGCCAAAGTCGCGCACTTGACACGCGCCGGCATCGTCGAAATATTTTTCAACGCCGCCGCCTCGTCAAGAAGTTCCAACTCGGAATCGTCGGTAACTTCGCCTTTAATCATCGCGATAAAAAGTTCGGCAAGTTTCTTCGCGTCGTCAACTTTTTTTCCGCGCAATAATTCAATCATCATGTCGGTTGACGCTTGGGAAATCGCGCAACCCGTCCCGGTGAATGCCGCATCTTTAATTTTGTCGCCGGAAATTTCCAATTCCAAAGTTATATCGTCGCCGCAACTCGGATTGTGTCCGCGCTCTTTGACCGTCGGATTTTTTAAACTGCGCCGATTTTCTCCGGAGCGGCTGTGTTCGGCAATCAATTCCGTGTAAATTTCATCAAGCAATTTTCATTACTCCTCTGACTTTTTTAATCGCCGCGACAAGTCTTTCGACATCTTCCGGCGTGTTGTAAAGATAAAAACTCGCCCGGCAGGTTGCAATCTGTCCCAAATATTTCGTCAACGGTTGCGCGCAATGATGCCCGGCGCGAATCGCGACACCTTCCGCGTCCAGAATCGTTGCAACGTCGTGCGGGTGAACGTCTTTAATGTTGAAGGAAATAATCCCGATTTTATTTTCCGGCTCGCAACCGTACAATTCGACGTAAGGAATTTTTTTCAGTTCGGAAATCGCGTACTCCGTCAAAAATTTTTCCGTCCGTTCAATTTCATCGAATCCTACGGAATTTATATAATCAATCGCCGCACTCAATCCCGCCGCGCCGCCGACGTTTTGAGTTCCCGCCTCGAATTTGTTCGGGAGTTCGGCGAAAGTCGTTTCCTGCTCCGTGACGTACTCTATCATATCGCCGCCGGTCAAAAACGGTTGCATATTTTCCAAAATATTTTTTTTGCCGTACAAAATTCCGATGCCCATCGGTCCGAGCATTTTGTGAGCGGAAAAGACCAAAAAATCTGCGTCGAGGTCTTGAACGTCAACCGGAATGTGCGGCACGGACTGCGAACCGTCAACAACGATTTTTGCGCCGACTTCGTGAGCCTTCGCCGCAAATTTTTTAACGTCGTTTTTCAAGCCGAGAACATTTGAAATTTGAGTGACGGCAAAAATTTTCGTTCGCTCCGTCAACTTTTCGGAAATATCTTTTTCGGATAAATTTCCGTCCGGTTCAAGGTAAACGTAATTCAATTTCGCGCCGGTCGCCGACGTTTGGAACGACACTCACCCGTTCGACATCGCTCCGCAGACAGACGAATTTTACGCGACCGATTTTGCAAGCCGTAACTTTGCGCGATTAAGTTCAGGGACTCCGTCGCGTTCTTGGTGAAAATAATTTCGGCGGCACTCTTCGCGTTGATAAATCTTTTTACTTTCTCCCGCGTGTCCTCGTAAATTTTCGTCGCCTTCACGCTGAGCTCGTAAACCCCGCGATGAGGATTCGCGTTGCAACCGCCGTAATAGCCGCAAATCGCCCGGACAACGCTTTCCGGTTTTTGAGTCGTCGCGCTGTTGTCAAGGTAGGAAAAATTTTTTCCGTCAACTTTCCGGAAAAGTATCGGGAAATCTTTCAAAAATTTATTTTCGGTCATGTAACGACCTCCCAAAATAATTTTCGACAAATTCACATTGCCGACCAAATTTTTATTCTCTGCTCCAAAAATTTTGCGTTCTCCGCGTCAAAAGTAGTCGGCTCGGTTTCCCGGTACCCCGCAAATTTTTTTAAAGCCGTTTCGCCCGCTTCAATCGCCTTTTTGAAATTTCCGGCGACGGCGTGACATTCGGCAAGCTCCGCGATAAATTCCGGCATATTCGGAAAATCTTCGACGGCTCTTTCCGCAAAAATTTTTCTCTCGTCCGCACGGGCGGAATCACGCGCCAAAATTTTTAAAATTATCCGGTATGAAGTGCTTTCAAAAGTCGTCTGCTTTTTCCCGGACTCGATGTCAAGCCGCGCAAATTTTTCCGCGTTCGCAACATCATTTAAGCCGTCGTAACATTCGGCAATGTAACCGTAAATTCTCTGCGGCTCGTTCGTTTCCTCCAACTCGGCAAGCAACATTTTCAAATTTCGCTCCGCCTTCTCCCGGCTTAACGAAGTCGAATAACCGGTGTGATAAATTTGCAAAACGTCCGGCGGAACAAAAATAATGCCGGAAATATTTTTGTCGTCAACGCGCAGTTCCTCGTGAATTTTGCCGACGTAGTGAAGTCCCGGCAAATTTTTAAAAATTCTCAGGCAATAAGTATCGTCCAGAATTTTATTGCCGTTGTCCGTGTCGATGTTCACCAAATTTATGAGGAGCGCATTTTTTTTGTGTTGCGCGACGCGTTCGATGGCGGGACGAATATTTTTCGCGGTAAGGTTTGTAAAAAATTCGTCCGCGTCCAAAAAAATTATCCAATCGCCGGAAACGTTCGACAGGGCAAAATTTCTCGCGGCGGCGAAATCGTCATTCCATGCGTAATGAAAAATTTTCGCGCCGAATTTTTCCGCAACCTTAACGGTGTCGTCCGTCGAACCGGTATCCGTCACAATAATTTCGTCAACAAATTTTTTCATACTGCGCAAAGAAATTTCCAACTCGGCTGCATTGTTTTTGACAATGTAACAGGCGGAAATTTTCAATTTATTTTTTTTGCGTGCGGTTTTAAATTTCGCCATGTGAAAACTTCTTTCAAGTCAAAAATATTTTCAGGATAAAGTAAAGTATCGGAACGGAAATCAGAGCGCAAATTCCCGGATACAAAAGAGCCTTCGTCTTGTCGTAAGGGAGAGAGCCGACAACTTTGCCGGTCTGCCCGTTCATCATGAAAGTGTATGGTTTGTTGTCGTAGCGCGTCGTCAAAATCCAAACGGGAACCATCGCGTAAAGAACTTTTCCCACATCTTTTATAACCGCCGAATCCTGCAACGTGCAAGTGTCAAAATTTTTCACGGTGTCCTGCAAAACATCAAGCGCACTGTTTTTCACCCGGTTATCGGCTCGTGCAGTACATTCTTCCGCGCTCACGTCGTACTTGTCCGCAAGGTAGCCGGCAAGATAACCGGTATTGAACTCGACAAGATCGGAATAATTGAACGGCTCGATACTTTCCATGTAAGCGTCGTCCATTTTTTTGCTGCCGTCCGCCGGAATTTTTTCAAAACTCATTTTTCCGGCGCGTCGGCAACTGAAAACTTGCGTCTCGGTTACAATTTCGCTTGCCGTTTCGTACCTGTGAATTTTTTCTGCGCGAAAATCAGCTTGCGCATCGACGGACGAATCGAACAGCCAGAAAGGAACATACATCGGTTGAATCGCTTCGACCCGGTTATTTGCGGTGAAGTTGTTCGGCAGGAGCAAATGACCTTTGTAAAATTCTTTCAGCGCGGCGACCGCGTCCTGTTTCGTTTTCTTGAACGGAATGACCAAATCCGGTTTCAAACTTCCTTCAAATCTTTTCGGAATCATCGTCGGGTTTCCGCAGTAAACACATTCGGTTGCCATTGTATTTTCGTCGCAAACAATTTCCGCGCCGCAACTCGAACAGGTGAACGCTTTTAAAATTGCCGCCTCTTCCGAAGTCCATTCGTCTCCGGCATTTTCGATGTCCCATTTTGATTCGCGTTCCTCTTGCGCTTTCGTCGCCATTTCATTTTTTGCGCGAAACATTTCTTCAATCGCGGCGACTTCAAATTCCGTTCCGCAATATTCGCAGGTAACTTTTTCGTGACCCGGAATAAAACTGAGCGGTGCGCCGCAATTCGGACATTTATAACTGACCGATGTATCAGCCATGCCGACACCTCCAAAGAAATTTTTATTTCAAAATTGATTGTACAATATCACAGTCAATTATATAACACAAGCGTTTAATTTTCACGCTTTGCCGGCGAAAATTTTTATCGGCTTGTATTCAACCGGAAAATTTTTGTCGAAAAAAATTCCCCGCCGAAAAAAAATTTCGTCAAGGGGAAAAAATTTTTTTATCGGATACTTTCATTTGACGGGGATAAAAAATTTTTCAATATATCCGAAACCAATCGCTCCTCGTCCTGCATTTGCAAAATAATTTCGTCAAAAGTCTCGGCAAATTTTTTCATTTTGCCTTCGGAATATCGGCTCGCGTCGTAATCCAGACGAACATAAAAACTCCCGTCCGTCTCCTGATTCACTTCTATGTCAAGCGTATTTTCTGCGGCAGAAAATTCATTCTCCGGTATATCGACGGCTTCCAACTGCGCATCGCCGAAATCAAACGAGGTATAAAAATTTTTTTGAAAGATAAACGTCGCACATTCGTCCTCAAGTCCTTCACGGTAAACCGTCCCCAAACTGCGGCGATGTTGCAAACCCTCCGAAAATTTTTCTTCCAGTCCGTCCAAAAAATTTTTTACTCTTTCATTCGGAGAAAAATCCCAACGCACGGGAATTTGATCAATCATTATTCCCGTCAAGCGCATTTCCTGAGGTGTCGTTCTCCCGTTGTGAACGTAGCTCATTATCGAATTTTTTGCGCCCGTAAATTTCGTGATTGTCAACATTGCCGCCGCGAAGAAAAAAATTTCCGGATTATCTTTTCCCGTCGAATCGGAAAAATATTTTGCCGTGATATTTTTTATCGGCGATGAAACTTGATTGCTCTTCCACTTAATCTCGCTTTTGATGTCGGTCGGCGGCAAGTGCTTTTTCGCGTCGAAGTCCGCCAAAATATTCCGCCAATATTCGTTGCCTGTTTCCAACTCCTCCGGCGAAACTTTTAACTCGTTCAAAACATAGTCGGCATACTTGAGCGGTTGATGAGAATTTTTTTTGCCTTTGTAGCGGAGGTACATCTCGCGGTGAAAAAGAATCGCCACCGACATACCGTCCATTATCGCGTGATAAAAATCGAGGTAAACATATTTTGCCGTCGGAGTTTCAAAAAGTCTGAACCTGTAAAGCGGATTGTCAATCAACTTGTAGGGTTTCATCAAAAATTTTTTCTGCTCCTCAAACTCTTCATCGGAAATTTTTTCGACCGTGACCGGCGCAATTTCCCCGTCGAAACGCTGGCAAAGATCGCTCGTCTGTTCATGGAACACGAAACGGACACGGAAAATATCGTGAGCGTTAAAAAATTCTTCAGCCGCCCGCGCCAGCCGCGTCATATCAATTTCCGACGAAATTTTCAAAAGCACGGCGATATTCATCATCGTCGAATTTGCCTTGTTGAAGTGCGTATCGATAATCCAAACTTGCACGGGACGCAGAGGATAAAAGCCGGAAATTTCCGGTGCGTAACTCATTATTCGTGTCGCATAATCATCATACATTTTCAGACCTTCTTTCAAATTTCAAAATTAACCGGTTCTCGTCGCCGCTTGCAAGATAATTTTTGTCAACGATATTTGAAGTCGTTCCCTCAGTAAAAATTTCGCGGAAGTTAAAATTTTTCTCGTCCGCGCTTTTTATTATGTCGCAAGGTTCGCCGTTGTCGCGAATAATCAGCGTAATTCCCTCGTCAAGTAAAATCGAAACTTCAAGCCGGAAAATTTTTTCTCCCGCCCGCTCGACGGCATGAAGTCCGATTTTTTCAATGAGCAAGATAATTTCGTCACGAATTTTGCAGTCAATGCCGAGAACGGACAAATCTTTTTCGGCACGGCGCGTCAAATTCATAACCTCATCAAAATTTGTGTTTATATCGTAGGAGAGTTGACGGTTCAAAATATTTTTGTCAATCAAGAGCAAATTATTTCGTCGCCCGAAAAATTTCACCGCAACAAAATTCAGCGCGAATGAAACCGCAAAGGAACTTCCGACGCACAGCCAAAAAATATTCACGGAAAAATTTCCGCCGATTTTCATTCCGACAAAAGGCATCACCGACAGCAAAATTATTTTCACGACCGCGCCGAAATTCATTTCTTCGATGTAAATGTAATAATTCGCATAAATCAGAGTCACGCCCAAAAATATCGTGAACGGCAAGAAAAATTTCATTGCCTCCGCCGCTTCGTTTGCAAGTGTCTCGTCCTCCACGCCGAACATTGCAGGTAAAAAGTCTGCAAAAATAATTCCCGCGAAGGTCATTATCAAACTCAATGCAACGGTTGCCTTTATTCCCAAACTCATCGTCTTTTTTACGCTGTGCAAATTTTTTTCCGCGTGATATTGACAAATCATGGGTTGCAGACAATCGACAAGCCCGGTGTAAATTGCGATTATCAGCGTTATGAGATTTACCGCGACCGTCACGATTATGACGCGTTCTTCGCCGAAATTTTCTATCGTGGCAACGGACAGCAAGACCGGCAAAATTGAAATACAAAGCGTATCGACGGAATGATAAAAGCTGTATAAAATTCCCTGCAAAGTTTTTTTCAGGCTCCAATATTTTTTGAAATGCAACTGCGTTTGTCCGCTCGCAATAAAATAAATTTGAACAATCAAACTTGCAAGCGTTCCCGACGTCGTCGCAAGACCGATACCCGTAATTCCGATAAGCCGGCAAAGAATTATATCAAGCGAAACATTCACGACGAAGGCAACGACGGACGCTTTCACGCAAACATTTTCCAATCCCTCCGCCATGAAAATCGTGTAGATAAAAATATTCGCGAAGATTATCGGCGACAAAAAAATTAAGCCGTCGTAATAATCTCCGGCGAAATTTGTCAGTTGATCGGAAATTTCCCAAAAGGATAAAATTTCATCTTTGAACAACAGCCCCGCCGCGAAAAAAAATATTCCGCTCGATACCGACAAAATTATTCCCAAGCTGAAAAGGCGATTGACTTCTTCGCGATCTTCTCTCCCTTGCGCGTAAGATGCCATCATCACAAGACCGTCCGCAATGATATACGAAACAAAAAGCAAAAACGTAAACAGCGGGAAAACCAAAGTCATCGCGGCTACGGCATCGGCACCGACCACTTGTCCTGCAACAACATTATCCGTCAAAATTAAAATGTATGCACTCACCATTGAAACTGTTGATGCGATAAATACGGATTCAAATCGTGCGGAAATTACGGTTTTGTTTCTCAAATCGTGCCCTCGTTCAAATTGCACTGCCGTGAAAAAATTTTTTTCAGTACCAAGTTTTTAAAATTTCCAAAGCTTTTTCCGCGAACACCGGAAGAAGTTTTTTCATTTCCGGAGTCAACTCCGTTCCCGCCTCCAAGCTGTAGGGTTGCGCACCCAAAAGTTCGACGCGGGGAATTTTTTTTCCGGTGACTTCCAACATCGTCAAGACATCTTGTATCCCTGTTTCGTGCGCAGAAATTTTTTGCGTGAAGTGTTTCAAAATTTCATCGTCGCGCAGGTGAAAAAATTTTCCCGGCTCCGCGCCCCCGTCAATCGAATCGATAATCAAAAGTTTTTTCGTTCCCTCAATGAAGTGAATCAATTCCACGCCCAGAGTCCCGCCGTCAATCAGTTGCACCTTCTCCGGAAATTCGTAATTCTCCCGGAGATATTCGACCACGCGAACGCCGAACCCCTCATCACTCAAAATCGTATTGCCGACACCCAAAACCGTAATCTCGGACGAAAATAAAATATCCAATCAATTCACCTCATCAACTTTTTCCGAAATCCAATCGCACCATTCGTCAAGTCCTTCCTCCTTCGTGCAGGAAGTTTCGATAATTTTCAAACCCGGATGCAACGTCGTCAAATCTTCGCGGGCGGCGGCAAGATCAAAATTCGTGAACGGAATCAAATCCGTTTTGTTCAGCAAAGTTACCGCCGACTCTTTAAAAATCAGCGGGTACTTCATCGGCTTGTCGTCACCTTCGGTCACGGAGAGGATAACCGCTTTGAAATTTTCGCCGACATCAAATTCCGCCGGGCAAACAAGGTTGCCGACGTTTTCGACGATAAGCAAATTTATTTTATCCAAATCGAGTGACTCCGCCGCACGTCGAACCATCGCCGCATCGAGGTGACAGCCGCCGGAAGTGTTTATCTGAACGACCGGGACATCGTGCCGCTCAATTCGTTCCGCGTCCTTCGCCGTGAACAAGTCCCCTTCGATAACCGCGACGTTGATTTTTTTTGACAGCTTGCCCAAAGTTTTTTCAAGCAAAGTCGTTTTCCCGCTGCCCGGCGACCCCATGAGGTTGATGACGAGAATTTTTTTTTCGCGAAAAATTTTTCTGTTCTCCTCCGCAATTTTATCGTTCTCGCCCAAAATATTTTTCATGACTTTAATTTCCATTTTTCAATTCCCCGCAGACAATTTATTTATTTTGTTCGCCATGACAGCCGCGCCGAATCCGTTGTCAATGTTCACGACGGAAACACCCGCCGCGCAACTGTTCAACATTGCAAGTAAAGCGGCAAGCCCGTGAAAAGATGCTCCGTAACCGACGCTCGTCGGCACGGCAATAACCGGCTTATCAGTCAACCCGCCGACGACACTTGCCAACGCTCCCTCCATGCCGGCGACGGTTATTATCACGTTCGCCGACTCGATTTTATCCATGTTCCGGAAAAGTCGATGAATCCCGGCAACGCCGCAGTCGTAACAAGTTTCCACAAAATTTCCGAACAGGTAAGCCGTCAACCTCGCTTCTTCGGCAACCGGAATGTCACTCGTGCCGGCGGTGACGATTAAAATTTTTTTCCGCTCGTCCCGGTGAATCGTTTCGTCCCGGTCAACGTAAATCATTTTCGCCGCCTCGTCAAATTTTGCGTCCGGCACTTCCGCGACGGTGACTTCGTACTGTTCACGCGACGCACGGGTTGCAATTAAATTTCCTTTGCTCCGTTCGTGAAGTGATTTAAAAATTTTTTTGACTTGCTCCGAAGTTTTTCCGGCGGCAAAGACGACTTCCGGGAACCCTTGACGAAGTTCGCGCGCGTGATCTATCGACGCAAAATTTAAATCTTCGACGGAGTGGAGCGAAAAATTTTTCAGCACGGAAATTATTTCGTCCTCCGGCGTGTTTCCGTTTTTGTAATCGTGCAAAAGTTCGAGAAGTTTTTTTTCGGTCATTTGCAAATCTCCAATCATGTCAGTTGAATTTTTCCTCCCGATACTCTGCCAATGATTTTTTCTCGTCAAAGTCCGGGACGGATTTACAAAGTTTTAAAATTCGATTGAAGGCGGCTTTTTTCTCTGCAATTCGTTTTTTTTCAATCGTATCTGAAATTATTTTAACGCAAGCGTCAACATCTTTTTTTATTTCGCGCCCGAAAAAACGGAGAACGGTCCAGCCCTCCGATTTTAATTTTTCGTTGACCTCAATGTCGCGGGCAATGTTGCGCTCAATTTTCGGAATCCAAAATTCCCGGTTGCTTTTGAAATCGTTTTTCCGATTTTCCCAATCGTAGCCGTGCCAAAATTCCGAATCGCAGAACACGGCAATTTTTAATTTTTTGAAAACCAAATCCGGGCAACCGAAAACGGAGCGAACATTTTTCCGGTAACGAAAGCCGGCTTTCCAAAGTGCGCGGCGAAGTTTCAATTCGATTTGTGAATCTTTGTTCCGGACGTGTTGCATATTTTTTCTGCGTTGCTCCGGAGTTAATCTGTCAGCCATTTCAAATTTCCTTTGCAAAAAATTTTTTTCTGTCCGAAAAATTTTATCATTTTTTTTTCTTTGTGGAAAGTGTAAAATAAATTGCGGCGACTTTGTGATATAATGAAGAAAAAATTTTTTGGGAGGATTGAAATATGATGAGAGTTTTGCTCGCCGAAGACGACAAAAGACTCGGCAGACTTATCGAATATATGCTTTTGCAAAATCGCGTTCAAGTCGAATGGATAACGAACGGCGCGGACATTTACGAATACGCGATGTATTCGGAGTACGACATTTTGGTTTTGGATTGGATGTTGCCGAACGTCACCGGGATTGACGCTTGCCGTTCACTTCGCGAAGCGGGATACGAAAAAGCAATTTTGATGTTGACTGCGAAGGATACCGTTGAAGATCGCGTAACCGGATTGGATGCCGGCGCGGACGATTATTTGGTTAAGCCGTTTGAGTTTGACGAGTTGCTTGCACGGCTCAGAGCGTTGGGCAGACGGAGCACGCAAAAAATTCAGCAGGAAGTTGTCGAAATCGGCGACTTCACACTCAACCGGACGACAAAAGTTTTGAAGAAAAAAAATCAAGTCATTCAACTTTCGCCGCGTGAATTTCAACTTTTCGATTTACTTTCGCAAAATCTCGGCGTTGTCGTTCCCCGCGAAATTATTTTGGACAGAATTTGGGGAATAGAGCGCGACATAACTTCAAACAATATTGATTCGTACATGAAAATTTTGCGGAAAAAATTAAACGAAGTTGACGGAAACATTTCTATAAAAACCGTCAGAGGGATAGGTTATCGGCTGGAGGCCTGAAACTGAATGGAAATTTTCCGGAGCAGTCGTCTGCGTCTGACTCTCACCTACTCGGCGATGATGGGAATTTTTTTGGCGGTTTTGATTTTTCTCGTCCACAAGACAATGGATTGGTCGATGTTCTCGGAGCAGGCGCAGGAACTTTCCGACATGGCGGACGGTGTTGCGGAAACTCAAGTTTATTACAGCCAGCACCCCAACGCCGCAGTCGATGAAAACCGTTATTATAAGAACACGAACGACAAATTATTTTTTTACGTCTTCAGCGAGGACGGAAGACTGTTAAATTTCGTGCGCGCCTCGTTCAGAATTGAGTCGTTCATTTTGGATTTGATGAATCCGGAAAAATTGGCGAGCGGTACGACGGAAGTTTTCGATCGCCCGAACGAAACCGGCAGAATCACTCAAATTATGATGACGGCGAAAACAATCAACGTGGAGGGCGCAACTCAAATCGTTTACGTCGGAAAAGATGTAACCGCGTTGTATTCCGGACTGCAAAAGGCAACTTACGCGCTGATTTTTTTGGGAATCGTCGCGTTGATAATCACGGCGATAATCGGTCACTTCATGGCGGGGCGCGCAATAATTCCGCTCAGGGAAGCTTACGACAAACAAAAACAATTTGCGGCGGACGCGTCGCACGAATTGAGAACGCCGCTTGCCGTCGTCATGGCATCGGCTGATTTGCTTTTGTCCGATCCGACGATTCAAGAACCGTTTCTCCGTGAAGTTATCGGCGACTTGAAAAGCGAAGTAAAAAAAATGTCGAAACTCGTCAGCGATCTTTTACTCGTTGCGCGGAGCGACAATAACGCTTGGAAAATTAAAATTCAGAAACTCGACTTGGAAAAACTTTTAATGCAAAATATCCGAATGATGACACCGCTTGCCGAAAAAAAAGGAGTGGAACTTTACGGGGAAAATTTTCAAAAAAGTATTTTTCAAGGCGACGAACAAAAAATCAAGCAACTGATTTTAATTTTGGTTGACAATGCGATTAAATACACGCCGCCGGGCGGTACGGTTGTACTGCGGCAGGAAAAACCGGAAAACGGTCACGATGTTTTTTCGGTAATTGACAGCGGGATAGGAATTGCGCCGGAGGACAAGGAAAAAATTTTTGAAAGATTTTACCGCGTCGATAAAGCGCGTTCGCGGGAAATGGGCGGTAACGGTCTCGGGCTTTCAATCGCGATGGAAATTTTGAAAATTCACAAGGGAAAAATTTTCGTGGACTCCGAGCCGGGCAAAGGGACAAAATTTACCGTCGAACTTCGCAAAGAATTTTCCGGACAAAAAAATTCGGCGGCTTAAAAAAATACGCCGCCAAAAATTTTTAAATCAACATATTGATTGACATAATTGCCTGTTCTTCCGGTGAAGGTGCACGCTCCGGTAATTTTTCCAATTTGTTTTCGGCAAGCTCAATCAATTTTTTTACTTTCCGGACTTCCGTTTCATCGCACATATTTTGTTTTAAACCGTTTTCGACTTCCGTTAAATCTTGTCGCAACATTGCAAGCACTTTTCGCATATCGGATTTTACTGCCGCCGCCGCAATTTGCCGGCGGCTTTTTTCTTCGTTGACTGCGACGGAACCGCCGACACTTTCCATTTCGGTCGGTTGTCCGGATTTTTCTTCGCAACTTCCGGCGAC
>CAJOFG010000005.1 GCA_905233965.1 uncultured Selenomonadaceae bacterium | reverse complement strand
GTAATTCTGCTGTTCAACTTTCCGGAAACCGGTCCGGAATCTTTATTCGCGAGCAGGAACAATTCCGGAATATCGACGTTTTGCACTTCAAGGTTGCCGTTCAAATTCCGGCTTGCGGTATTCGCCGTCAGATACATTTTGTAACTGCCTTCGCCCTGATTGAACGAAAAATCTTTCAGCACGATATGACTGCCGCCGAAAACATTTATTTGCCCGTGAACATCGGAAATTTGTACGCCGTTGAAACTCAAATTGTCCGCGTCAAGCGTGCCGTCGAAATTCGGAGCGTCAAGCGTGCCGGTTATCATTCCGTTAAATTTTCCGTGACCTTCCGTCTTGTAACCTTCCGGGAATTTTTTCTGCACGCGCCGCAAATCCAAATCGTGACCGACGGCAACGAAGTTCAATTCGCCGTTCTTTGTGTTGAGTGTTCCGTCAACGTCCATGTCAATCATCGGCGAAGTAATTTTGAAATCTTTCAGCGCGAGGAAAGCACCGTTGAGGAAATAATCGCCTTCCATGCCGCTGACGAGAACGCCGCGATAACTTCCGTATTTAAATTTGACGTGACCCGCCGCACGGGGGTGATCGAGCGTTCCGGTAATCGTTATCGTGTTGTGTCAAATCCTGATCGGGAGCGACGAGCGCGAAAATATTTTCAACCCGTGCGCCTTTCGTTTCGAGTTTGAGATTTATTTTTTTCTCACCGGTCAATCCGATTTTTCCGCCGAGAGAACGCCAAATAATTTTGCCGCCCTTCTCAAGTTCAAAAACGTCAAGATTAACCCCGTCGGCACTTCCGGACGCTTTCAACGTCAGCGAATCGAAAGGCTGTTTGAATATGGTACCTTTGAAATGTTCGCCGCCGTTTTGCACGCTGTCAACCGCGCCGAGTTTCAAAGCGAGATTCGGATTATCCGTGTCGCCGTGAATTTCTCCGGTAAAGTCGGTTAAACCGCCGGCATCAAAATTTTCGTTGAAACTTTTCAACATCGCCAAATCGACGTGAGAGCCGAAAAATTCCATGTCGATTTTATTTCCGTCCGTCAAAGTTCCTTTCAAGCCGAGCGTTCCGCGATAAGGAAGTTTCGCGTTGAGATTGTCGATTCGCAAATTTTTTCCGTTCAGATAAAAAGATGCGTCCGCCGTGTTCACTTGAAAGCCGGCGTAATTTATATTCGCGCCGTTCGCCGTGCCGTATACCTGCAACTTGTCGAAGTCCGTACCGACACCGTGAATATTCACGTCGGCAAAAATTTTTCCGTCAATACCCGTTCCGAGTTCTGCAAGTTCGTCAAGTTCGGACGCGTTCAAAGCGGTTGCTTTAATGTCGGCGTTGTAAGTCAAATCGTTTGCAAAAAGTGTTGCGGAACCTTCGACTTCGCCGCCGAAAATTCCGGCTGACAAATCGGAAAGATAAATCGCGTTATCAAAATATTGCAAGTGAGTTTTTACGTTCCGGGCGGAAATATTTTCGTAAGTTATCAAGTCGGAAGAAATATCTCCGTCAACTTTCGGATTGTCTGCCGTGCCGGTGAGGTGCGCCGTAAATTTCGCCGCGCCGTCAATTCCCAGACCCGGAATTATCGCGTAAGGATTGAAACTTTCCGATTCGGCGTGAACATTGAAAAAAGGCGAGTCGGTATCGGTACGAATATTTCCGTAAGTTTTCGCCCGTTGTCCGTTCGCTTCGGCCGTTACCGACAAATTTATTCCTTTTTCGCCGAAAGTTGCCGTGCCGTCAATTTTTTCAATCAAAGTGTCCATGACTTGAACGGAACCGTTTTGCAATTCGCCTTCGCCGGAATATTCGAGAATTGCGCCGCGATGAAGGAGATTAAATTTCGGATTGGAAACCGTGCCGCCGAGAATTTTTACTTCCTCCGGCAAAATTTTTTCCGGAATGAGATAAACGAAGTTCGCGATGTCAATTTTATCCGACGCGGCTTGAATGACTTGAATTTCAGAACCGACGGTGCCGGACGCTTGAATTGCACTTCCCAAAACTTTTGCGTTGACGTTCGTTTTTATCGCGCTCATATCCGCGCAGTCCGCGTCGCCGGAAATTTCTTCGACGGAAATTTTTTTGCCGTCAACCTCCGCGTTTAAAATTCCGTCGTTCAAAATAATTTTCGCGTCGAAATTACTTTCGCCTTCGCTTTCGACAGTTATATCTTCGACGTTCCAGGTTTCGTCGGAGCGTTTTTTCAAATTGACTTCCGCGCCGTTTATTTCTATCTCGTCAATCGCGCCGGCACCTTCGTCGTAAAGGTTGAGGAGTTTAAATTTGATTTTCGCCTCGTCAACTTTTGCGATACGTTCGGATTTTTTGTCGAACAGTTCAACGTCGCGAACGGTAACGCCGGAATTGAAAAATAAATTGTCAATCGTAACGTCACCGATTTTAATTTGCGTTCCAAGTTTTTCCTGCGCTTTTTCCTCAATGACGGCTGCGGCTTTTTCCATGAGAGCGTCGCGTTGTGAGTTTAAATAAAGTCCTCCGGTCAGCGCGACGAAGGTTAAAGTTCCGCCGACCGCCGCAAAAAATTTATTCATTTGCAACGCTCCTTTCCAAAAAAATTTGTGGTAAGCAAGAGAAAAGGGAAGAAGGGAAATTTCGATTGCCCCTCTTCCCTGAGAAACCGGTTTAACCGGTCAAATATTTTTTTCGCCCGAAATTATTCTCCGGTGCCGGACTCTGCGGTTATCGGTTGCGCGTCGTCCAAATTTACTTTTACGACAGGCGCGACTTCCGACGTTTCCGGTCTGTCTGCGGAACTTGCGGTTATTGCGGACTCTTCTCTTGCTTTGTCCGCATTTTTGCCGGTTTGTTCGGCGGCAACGTACCGGGTAACGTCAATTCCGACCGGAATACCCATCGCTTTGTCGAGTGACGCTTTCGCCGTGTTGTAAGTGTAAAGCGCGTTGTAGTAATTCGTTTTCGCTTGCGTAAGTTTGTCCGATGCGTCCATAACGTCCAAGTTTGTGCCTACGCCCGCCGCGTAACGGACTTGAGCAATTTTGTAATCTTCCTCCGCGCTGGCGATCGTAACTTTTGTCGTTTCAATATTTTTTTCCGCCGCCCGAAGAGTGAGCAACGCGGATTGAACTTCAAGCTGAACATTTTCGTAAGTCAATGCCGCCGTTTCCTGAGCGCGAACGACTGCCGCCTCTGCCTCATGAACCTGCGCGGAAGTCAGACCGCTGTCAAAAACATTCCACGTTGCGGAAATTCCCGCCGTCAAAGAGTTGTAATGCAAATTGTCGGAAAAAGGTTTGTCGCCGTCAATTCCTCCGGACGCAACCGCATTTACCGAAGGTCTGAACCCGGCTTTTGCGGAGCGTTTTTGAGATTCGGCCTGCTTAACCGCGTAGTCTGCCGCCAATGCGTCCGGGCGATTTTCGAGAGCGTAAGCCGTGCAATCCTGCAAATTTAAATTATACGGGTTATAAGTCAATCTGTCTTGCGGATTAAGTACGGTATCCGCCGGAAGTAAAATATAATTGCAGAGAGTTGCAACCGCCACATCGTAATTGTTTTGCGCGGTAACGAGAGATTGTTTTGCATTTGCCAAACGAACTTCGGAGGCGAGAACGTCGGACTTTGCGACGGTGCCGGCGCGGAATTGTGCGTTGACGTTCCGCAAATGCTCCGTCAAAGTGTTTACGTTTTCTTCGTCAACCGTGATTAAGTTTTGACATTGAAGGACGTTGAAATAATAATTCGTGACTTGACGACGAACGGTCTGCAACTGATTTTCCAAATTCAAATCCGCCGCATTGAGTCCGTAACGCGCATACACGCGACCTTCTTTCAACTTCCCGCCGGCATAGAGAGGCAAAGTCAAAGTCACGTCGTTTGAAAAAAGTCTTTTATGTTCGTAACTTCTGTAGTAAAGTCCGCCGATCGCGTTCGCCTGCATCGACAAGCCGACAGTCAATCCGGATTGCCGGCGCGCTTGTCTGACTGCCCAATATGCCGCTTCGCGACTTGCTATCGACTGCTTAATCGTTCTGTTGTTTTCCAAAGCAAGCTGAATCGCTTCGTCCAAATCAATATCCATTTCCGCCGCATTTGCCGCACCGAGACCGAGTGAAAAACTTGCGGCACCGGCAAGAACAGCCGCCGTCAACTTTGCGCGGGAAAAATTTTTTCCGATACGATTTAAAAATTTCACTTTTTATTCCTCCATATTACCGGCTTGTTCAACCGGAAATTAAAATTCTTGCCTTAATCCGAAATAGGCGGCGCGGCTTTCCTTGTGATTCACATCGTGCCATTCGCCGAGTAAGTAAGTGGATTCGGCAATTCTGTACCGAGATTTCAAACGAACTTTTGCATCGTTCGGGTCGTAAACTTCGGCGGAAAATTTCCATCTGCTCCCGGCGTATGCGTCAAGAGCAACTCCGGCTTTTCCGGCGATAATGCCGCCGCGAACGCCCAAGTCATTGAATTTTTTTCCGACTTGAGCGTTAAACTTCGTGCCGTCGCCGATATGTTCCGCGCCGATTGTCAGGGAAGTATCGCCGGCGGTTACGTCAAGATTCATCGCGGCATCCCAATTTGATCTTTTTCCGCTGTAGAGCATTTCGACGGAGGGAGTAACTTTGATGCTTGAAAGTTTATCGCCGGTCTTTTGAAACTTTCCCAAAATTTTATCGGCGCGTTCCGTCAAATTTTTTGCGTTGTGAATTGTATCTTTCAAATCTTCCGCAACTTGAGGATCACCGGCAACTTTGTTCATGTTCTCCGCCATGCTTGCAACATTTTTGGAAATTGCGGCGACGTTTTGCAAAGTCAATTTCAGATCCTCGACCGTTGCGGGATCGCCGGCAAATTTGTCGATATTCGCCGTCATATGTTCGACGTTTTGCATGGTGACGTTTGCACTGCGCATGACTTCGTTAAGTTGGGAAACAATTTGATTTATGTTCCCCTCGTTGCCGACCGCCATTTTTTCCAGCGACTCCATCAGGCCGTTCATATGCGCGGATGCGTCTTTCAAATTTTTACTCATGTCCACGACGGACGTTTTGAAAGTTTCGTTACCCACTATGTCGTGAACCGACTCCAAGAGAGTTTCGACTTTTTCCATGACTTCGTTCATGTTTTCAAACATCGAATCCATTCCGACTTCGTCAACGCCGACCAGGTAGTCGCCCGTTTCGACGTATTCCCCGTTATCGGTGCCGGGCAAGATGTTTATAAACTTTTCACCCATGACACCGATACCCGCCATCGTAACTTTCGAGTCCTTCGGAATTTTTGTATCCTCAGGCACTCTCATTGTCACGGTGACCATTCCGCTGTCATTCGTAACCGCCGTTACGCGCCCGACGGGTACGCCGCTGAAACGGACTTCGGATTTTTCGTCAATTCCCAAAACCTGTTTGAATCCCGCGTAAAAAATAATGTCGTCGTCGGAGCCGAAATGAAAATTGCCCAGCATGAAAATTGCCGCGCTCAACAATATAATTCCTCCCATTGCAAACGCTCCGACTTTTGCTTCAACCGACAAAGAACCACCTCCTTCCGAAATAATCGGTCATCAATCAACAACTCTGAAAAATTCTTTGACACGCGGGTCTTGAATTTTTTTAAAATTGTCCGCCGTATCGACCGCTATCAAATCGCCGTTGTAAATCATCGCGATTCTGTCGGCAATGCGGCAGGCACTTACCATGTCATGAGTTACGACGACGCTCGTAACCTTCAAAGCCTTTTGTGTGGAAATAATCAATTCGTCGATTTTGTTCGTCATAATCGGATCAAGTCCGGAACTCGGTTCGTCGTAAAAAATTATCTCCGGTTCAAAGGCTATCGCACGGGCAAGAGATACGCGCTTTTTCATTCCGCCGCTCAATTCGTTCGGCATCAAATCTGCAACGCCTTCCAGCCCGACCTGCTTTAACTTTTCGGAAACTCTTTCGCGAATTTCTTCCTTGCTCATTTTCGTATGTTCGACAAGACCGAAGGCAACATTTTCGCCGACCGTCATGGAGTCGAACAGCGCGGAATATTGAAAGACCATTCCCATTTTCAATCGGATTTTCGTTATTTCGTCCTCGTCCATTCCGGAAATTTCATCGTCGTCAATCCAAATTTCTCCTTCGCTCGGACGAATCAATCCGATCATCAGACGGAGCAAAGTCGATTTTCCGCTGCCGGAGCCGCCGATAATCGCCAGTGTTTCCCCGTCCGCAATTTCAAGATTTATATTTTTCAGCGCGGCTTTTTCGCCGAAAAATTTGCTGACATTTTTTATCTTAATCATTTTTTTGAGAAAATTATCTGCTGTACAAAACGAACGTCAAAAGCGCGTTCAAAATGAAAATAACGATTATGGAAGATACAACCGTTTTCGTCGTCGCGATACCGACACCTTCCGCGCCGTTCGGACAAGTCAACCCGTAGTAGCAACCCAAAACGGCGATGACGTTCCCGAAGAAAATCGCTTTGACAAGTCCTCCGGTCAAATCGAAAATTTTCGCGAAAACTTCAATAGAATGTACGAAAGTTTGCGAAGTCAATCCGGAGTAAAAAACCGCGACAGCCCAGCCGCCGACAACGCCGATAATGTCGCCGAAAATTGTGAGTATCGGTACGACAATCATACAAGCCAACATTCGCGGCACGATTAAATAATTCGTCGGACTGACCGCCATGACTTTCAGCGCGTCTATCTGTTCGGTAACTTTCATCGTGCTTATCTCCGCCGTTATCGCCGCGCCGACTCTGCCGGCACAGACAACGCCGACCAAGACCGGTCCGAGTTCCCGGCCGATTGCTATCGAAATTACGCCGCCGACCGTCGATTGCGCGCCGAACCGAATAAATTCGTGAGCCGTCTGCAGGGTAAAGACTACGCCGGTAAAAAGCAAAGTCAGCGAAACAATCATCAGCGAGTCCGCACCGAGATGCGCCATTTGCGAAATTATATGTTTCGCACGGAGTTTGCCCTTCACCAGTTGTTTGAAAGTGTCGGCGTAAAGCAAAACGATTGTACCGAATTCTTCCGCACGTCGAATTAAAAATTTGCCGACGGATTCAAAAAAATTTACAAGTATATTTTTATCGTTCATGGTCAAAAATTTCTTCCGTTACTTCATCGCGTGTCGCAGAGAATTGACCGGAATGTTCGCGACCAATGCGACGGAGTCGGCATCGTTGGCAAGGGAAATTTCCATTTCCTTTTTATTTATATCCATGTATTTGGAGATAACTTCAATGATTTCGGTTTTAAGGCGATCCATAACTTCCGGCGAAACGCTTGCTCTGTCATGAATCAAAACAACTTGCAAGCGTTCTTTCGCAATTTGTCCGGATTTTTTTTCGGATCTGCCGAAAACTTTCATTATCATGTCCAGCATGAGCAGACCTCCTTACATCATGCCGAAAAGGCGTTTCAATCTGGTGAAAAAACCTTCTTTCTGCGGCTGAAGGAACGGAATACTTTCTCCGCAAATTCTGCCGACAATATTTTTGTAAGCCGTCGCGGCTTGCGAATTGTCCATCGTGATTACCGGTTCGCCGCGATTCGTCGCGGTAACGACAGCCTCATCGTCCGGAACCTGCCCTATGCAGTCGATTGACAAAATTTCATTTATATCTGCCATGTCGAGCATATCGCCTTTTTCGACCATTTGCGGACGGATTCTGTTGACAATCAATTTCACGTTTTCGATTTCCGCTCTGCCGAGTTCGCCGATAATTTTATCCGCGTCACGCACGGCTGAAATTTCCGGCATGGTGACGACAACGGCACAGTCGGCGGCGGCGATTGCGGTTTTAAATCCCTGTTCGATTCCCGCCGGGCAGTCAATGATTATGAAGTCAAACTCTTTCCTCATCTCTCCGCAAAGTTCGACAAGTTGTTCCGGATTCACGGCGGATTTGTCTTTGACTTGCGAAGTCGGGAGAAGGTAGAGATTTTCAAATTTTTTGTGACGAACGAGAGCTTTTTTGTAAGGAACGCGCCCGCTTGTCACGTCAATCAAATCATACATTATCCGGTTTTCGAGTCCGAGCAGCAAATCGAGGTTGCGAAGTCCGGTATCGGTGTCGATAAGTGCGACGCGATTTTTTCTCATGGCGAGACCGACTCCGATATTCGCGGTGGTGGTGGTTTTGCCCACGCCGCCTTTGCCGCTCGTTATAACTATAATTTCACTCATTTATATTTACCCTCCGGGTATTTATTTTTTTCAAACCGCAATTTTAACGGTTTATCGGTTCAAATGCAATATGCCCGTCTTTTATGAAAGCACGTTCGGCCGTTTCGGCTTTTTCCATGTTGTCCGGCGAACGGGCGATAATGTCCGCGATTCTTATCTGCGTCGGCATCAATCTGTCGGCAACGATAATTGCCGATTCGTCACCGAATGCGCCGGCATGAACAACGCCGCGACAAGTTCCGCGAATGTCGATACTTCCTCCGGCAACGATGTGCGCGCCCGGATTCACGTTCCCGAAAATCATCAGCGAAGATTCGACTTCAACTTCCTCGCCGCCTCTTATCGTTCGTTTTATCACGGTCATCTGTTGAACCGTTTCATTTTTTCTCGACGGAGTTGAAGACGAAGTGAATTTCGGCGTTTTAATTTCCGTGCTGAACAACATTCCGTGCCGGTGAAAAAGTTTTTTCAAAATTTCGTTTTGCTCCGGCTCGAAATGATCTTTCGGAATAAAAACCGTCGTGCCGCGAATAAAAAATTTGTTTCCGCTCTCAAGCTTTTCGGTCAAATTTTTTTCGACATCTTCAAAGCTTGCCTCTTTCGCGAAAGTGAGCTGCAGTCCGGCTTTAACGCCTTTAATTTTTACTGTGTCACTCAAAAAAAATCACCGCCTTCAAAATTTCCGCCGGTATTATACATTATTGAAAAAAATTGTACAAACTTATTTAAAAAATTTTTTCCGCTTTTTTTCAGATTGAATTTTTTTGCCGCGAATAATTTTACCGGCATAAAAATTTTTTCGTCAGCAAATTTTTTTGTCGGTCGAAAAAATTTTTTGCTCCGGATTTTTTGTCGGTTAAAAAAATTGTCGCGGAGATTTTTTTTGTGAAAAATTTTTATTCGCGAAATTTTATCGGTGAAATTTTTTTCCGGGCGAAAAATTTTGTCCGGTGTGTCCTTGACAGTAATTTTTCTTTGGTATATATTATCACGCAACGAACATGAAAATTTAATGAAAAAACTTTCGGCAAAACTTGAGGTTTTTTTTATGAAACGGGTATTGATTTTTCTCGGCGCGGTCATCGCCGCGGTTGCAATTTTTATTTCAACACTTTTTCAAGAGGACGCAGCGGACGTTCCGATTCTGGAATATTTTCGCGTGAACGACATCGACGAAAATTCTTTCACGCTGAAAGTCGAGCAGTTCGATTCGCAGATAAAATATTTAATCGACGAAGGCTACACGATTATCACTTTGGACGAATTGCTTGACGCATGGGCGGGCAACGGCGAATTGCCGGAAAAACCGGTCGTCCTGACTTTCGACGACGGAAATGTTGACAGCTACAACAACATTTTTCCGGTTCTGAAGAAGTACAACGCGAAGGCAACTTTGTTCATCGTAACCGACAGCGTGAATTTGTATCCGAGTTACATCACTTGGGATCAGGCGCGTGAAATGCAATCCGGCGGTTTGGTTGATATCGAAAGTCACACACTCAGCCACAAAAATTTCACGAAAATTTATTCCCGCGACAAACTTTGGGATCAAATTTACGGCTCGAAACAGGCGATCGAATGGTATTTGAAAAAACCGGTTAAGTACATCGCTTACCCGGAAGGAAAATATACCGTCGAATCTGAAGAAATGTGCAAAGAGGTCGGCTATCGCGCCGGGTTCACGACGAATTACGGCTTGGCGAAAAATGAGCCGGAAAATTACGTTTTGGACAGAATCCCGGTTCTCGGCTCGAACTCCCACACGTTTTTGAGATTTAAACTTCGTTTGAAAGCCGCGCCGGTTTTCGTTCGACTTCACAGGTTTAAAGAGCGTCTGATTGAGGACGGGAATCCGGAAATTGCGGAATGGATACCCGTTCCCTGAGATTTTTTTCGGAGTGCGTCATGAAAAATAATTTTTCCGAACTTACGACGGAGCAGAGAAATCCGGCATCGGCGAATATCGACAAATGCACGACTTTTGAAATGCTGAAAATCATGAACGACGAGGATAAAAAAGTTGCGCTTGCCGTCGAAAAAGTTTTACCGGAAATTTCAAAAGCGGTTGACATTATCGCGGAAAAAATTTCAAACGGCGGCAGACTTTTTTACATCGGCGCGGGAACTTCCGGGCGGCTCGGCGTTTTGGACGCGTCGGAATGTCCGCCGACTTTCGGCACGAATCCGGAACTTGTTCAAGGAATTATCGCAGGAGGTAACGCCGCTTTAATTTCCGCCGTCGAAGGAGCCGAAGACAGCTTGAGCGCGTCGGAAAAAGACCTTGCCGAAAAAAAATTCAATGCGTCGGATATTTTGGTCGGTATCGCCGCGTCGGGCAGAACGCCTTACGTTTTGTCCGGCATCGAATACGCGAAAAAAATCGGCGCAAAGACAATCGGCGTTTCCTGTGTCGAAAATTCCGAGCTTGCAAAAATTTCCGACGTTGCGATAAATCCGGTCACCGGTCCGGAAGTGATAACCGGTTCGACGCGGTTAAAAGCCGGCACGGCAACAAAAATGGTTTTGAATATGCTGACGACCGGCGCGATGATAAAGATCGGCAAAGTTTACGGAAATTTGATGGTTGACGTTTGCGCGACGAACGAAAAACTTCGCGACCGCGCCCGGCGAATCGTCATGACGGCGACCGGTTGCACGGAGGACGCGGCGATAAATGCTCTGGAAAAATTCGGCGGCAGGGCTAAGGACGCAATTAAATTTTTGGAACTCGAAAATAAAATCCAAGATGAACGGTGATTAAAAATGCAAAACGGTATATCGGTATATGCGGGACTCGGATATGACATCGACGAAAATATTTCGTTGATTGAGCTTGCCGCATCACTCGGAATGAAACGTCTTTTTACTTCGGTTCACATTCCCGAAGCCGGCGACGCACAAAATTTTATGAACGACTTCACGCAAATTTTGACCTCAGCGGTCGAAAACGATTTTGAAGTCATAATCGACGTGAACCCGGAAAATATCGCGGAGTTTGACTTGGAAGGCTTGACGCTCCGACTTGATGACGGTTTTTCAATGCCGCAAATTTTGGAACTCAGTTATTCGCGAAAAATTCAACTCAACGCATCGACGGTAACGAAAAATTTTCTGCAGGTGTTGTACGATTTGGGCGCAAACTTCGAGAACATAACCGCTTTGCATAACTTTTATCCTCATCCGAATACCGGATTGGACACATATTTTTTCGAGTGTCAAAACAAAATTCTGCACGACTTCGATATTGAAGTGGGCGCGTTTGTTCCGAGTTTCGCCGGAAAAAAACGTCCGCCGATTGAGGAAGGTCTGCCGACTTTGGAAGATTGCAGGAATTTCAGCACGGACTTGTCCGCACGATTTCTTGCCGCATTGGGCACGGACTTTATCATAATCGGTGACGGACTCCCGACGGAAGGAGAATGTAAAGCGGTCGCCGCGATTGAAAGCGATGAAGTTATCATGCAGACAAAACTTTTGACTTCGGATCCGGTGTCGAAAAAACTTTTGGAAAATGTTTTTACTCGACGACCTGACGTTTCAAAATCCGTGATTCGCGCAGTTGAGGGCAGAAAATTTCTAAGTTTGGCGGGCAGCACCATTGAACCGGACGCATCACCTGCAGGCAGAAGTTTCGGCGACGTTACGATTGATAACGAAAATTTCGGAAGGTATGCCGGAGAAGTTCAAATTATTGAAGATGTTTTGCAGGCAGATTCCCGCGTAAATGTTGCCGCCCATATTTTTGAAGAGGAAAGTTTTTTGGCAGGATACATAAAGCCGGAACAGAAATTTTCATTTCGGTTTGTGTAAAAATTTTTCGTCGGAGGTTGTATCATCGTGAAGATTAAAACACTCATGCTTACCGCATTACTTTCGACCACAATTTTTGCAAATGCTCTCGCCTCGCCCACGCTCTCAAAAAATGCGACGGGGGACGACGTTCTGACTCTCCAAAAAAGGCTTTATCTCATCGGATACACCATAACCGAATTTGACGGTGTTTTCGGTGCGGAAACAGAAAAAGCGGTTTCACAATTTCAGAAAGACAAAAATATAAGCGTCACCGGCATTGTAACGAACGTCACCTGGCGTGCATTGCAGAAAGCCAAAACCGTTAAAGGTCGAAATTTAAAAGATATAAAAGAACAAATAATCGCAACCGTAAAAAAAGGTAAAGAAAATACTCCTGCCGCAACAGGCTCGGCACTCAATATCAATTACGGGAAAACTTTTATCAGCGGTAAACAGGGTGCGGCGATTGTTGCAACAGCGAAAAAATTTACAGGTGTACCGTATGTTTTTGGTGGAACAACTCCGAAAGGCTTCGACTGCTCAGGTTTTTTGCAATACGTTTTCAGACAGCACGGAATAAATATTCCGCGTCTTGCCGACGAACAGTATAAACTCGGTAAAAATGTTAAAGTTTCACAGCTTGAAGTCGGCTATCTCGTTTTCTTCTCGACGTATACGGCGGGCGTTTCACATTGCGGAATTTATGTCGGCGACGGAAAATTTTTGCACACTTCATCAAGCAGAGGAGTTCGGATAGATTCTCTTTCGGACAGCTATTGGAAACCGCGTTTTGTCGGCGGCAAAAAAATCATACATTAAGATACAGCTTTAAAATAAGGAATTTGACAACAAACTCCCTCCGCATTTTGCGCCGGGAGTTTTATAAACCGGAGGCAGAAAATGTTAATTCGCGGGGACTTGGAAAAAATTGAGCAGAAAATTATTCGCGGTGAGCGTCTGACTTACGAGGACGGAATTAAATTATTCCATTCAAAAGAATTGGCATATATTGGAAGTTTGGCAGATTATGTCCGTCAAAAGAAATGCGGCGATATGGTTTATTACAACGTAAATTGCCACGTTAATCTTACGAACATTTGCAAGGCACGTTGCAAGTTTTGCGCTTTCGGGCGCGATGAAAAATCTGCCGGTGCCTATGCAATGACTGTTGAAGAAGTTTTAAATTTGATTAGTGACGCGATGAAAGATCCGAATATGTCCGGATTGCACATTGTCAGCGGTCTCCACCCTACTTGGAAATTTGAAGATTATCTGAAGTTTTTACAGGTAATTCATAAAAAATTCCCGAATTTATACATCAAAGGATTCACCGGAGTTGAGATAACACACTTTGCAAAAATTTCCGAACGAAGTGTCGAAAATGTTCTCACCGAATTAAAATCTGCCGGGTTGCAGGCGATAGCCGGAGGAGGAGCGGAAATTTTAACCGACAGAGTGAGAAATTTACTTTGTCCGAAAAAAGCAACCGCCGACGAATGGTTAAATGCGGCGCGAACGGCTCACAAACTCGGATTGAAAACAAACGCCTCAATGCTGTACGGACACATCGAAACGATTGAGGAGAGAGTTGAACATTTAATCAAACTCCGCGAACTCCAAGATGAAACAAACGGATTTCAAACTTTTATCCCGTTTCCGTTCCTGCCGAAAAATACTTCGCTGGAAAAAAATATTCGCCAAACTTCACATTGGGACGACTTACGGACGATTGCAATTTCCCGTTTAATGCTGGATAACTTCACGAACATAAAAGCTTATTGGGTTATGTTGACCGTTCCGATAGCGCAAATCGCGTTGAATTTCGGAGCAAATGACATTGACGGCACGATTCACAAAGAAAATATTTTGCACGATGCCGGCGCGACGAGTCCGACCGCTTTACCTGAAGATGAGATAATAAGAATCATTAAGGAAGACTTCAATATTTTGAGGGTTATAGAATGAACGACGAAAAAATTTTATCCGAAGCAAAAGAAAAAGCGATTGCCGGCGAACGACTGAATTTTAACGAAATACTTACGTTGTACCATGAAAATGACTTACTTTTTTTAGCGAAGGCGGCACGACAGGCTAAGGAACGCAAGACCGGTAAAAAAGTTTTCTACAAAATCAGTCGGCATATAAATTTGACAAATGTCTGCAGTTCAAATTGTCCGCTCTGTGCTTTCCAATGTCGGAGCGGCGACGAACGCGGTTATACTCTCGAAACGGCAGATATTGAAAAAATTTTGGACGATGCCGTAACCGTCAAAGACCTTTCCGAAATTCATATTGTCAGCGCACTTCATCCGGAAAAAACTTTCGACTACTATGTTGATGCGGTTCGACTGGTCAAAAGGAAATTACCGAACATTAAAATTAACGCTTTTACACCTGTCGAAATTAAAATTTTTTCTCAAAAATCCGGTAAAACTTTTGAAGAAGTTTTAAAAATTTTGCAAAATGCCGGTGTTACCTCTTTGCCGGGCGGCGGTGCAGAAATTTTTTCCGAACGTGTTCGCAAAATTATCTGCCCGAAAAAAGCAACCGCCGATGAATGGCTTGAGATAATGCGAACGGCGCATAAACTCGGATTGGAAACAAACGCCTCGATAATGTACGGGCATATCGAAACCGTTGAAGAACGCATTGAACATTTATTGAAACTTCGTGAACTGCAAGATGAAACCTGCGGATTTTCGGCAATGTTACTTTTCCCGTTTCACCCGTCAAATACCGAACTCGGCAAAAAATATAATCTGCGCCGCGTCGGTTCGTGGGAAGATTTAAAAATGCTTGCGATAACCCGGCTCGTGCTGGACAACTTCACACACGTCAAAGCTTTTTGGGTAATGTTGACTTGGGCGATTGCTCAACTTGCATTGTCGTTCGGAGCGGACGACTTGGACGGCACGATAGGCGAAGAAAAAATAATTCGGTCGGCGGGTGCAAAAGGTTCGGGCGGTGTTTCACGTGAAACATTGGAAGAAGTCATTCGCGCGACAGGATACATTCCGACACGGAGGAATTAAACGATGACCGAAAGATTGACCGTGAACGACGGAATAAAATTGTTTGAAACCGGTGATTTGTTGGAACTCGGCGAACGTGCGAATAAAATTCGGCAGGAAAAATTCGGCGACACGATAACTTTCATAATCGACCGCAATATAAACTACACAAACATTTGTAAAAACGAATGTAAATTCTGCGCGTTTTTCCGCAAACAAAATCATAAGGACGCATACCTGCTGACGTTTGACGAGATATTGGAAAAAGTCCGGGAAACAGTCGAAGCCGGCGGAACTCAAGTTATGATTCAGGGCGGTTTGCATCCGGATTTGCCGTTGTCGTATTATGAAGAAATGTTGCGTTTAATCAAGAAAAAATTTGACATTACAATTCACTCATTCACGGCTACGGAAATTTTATATTTCGCACAGAAGGAAGGTATTTCCGTTCGCGACACTTTGAAACGATTGCAAGCTGCCGGGTTGGACAGCTTACCCGGAGGAGGTGCGGAAATTCTGGTTGACGAAGTGCGAAAAAAAATAAGCCCGAAAAAAATCATGACGGACGACTGGTTAAACGTCATGAAACAGGCTCACTCAATCGGTATGGAAAGTACCGCGACGATGGTTATCGGTTTCGGTGAAACTTACGAACAGCGAATTGAGCATATGGAAAAAATTCGTAATTTGCAAGACGAAACCGGCGGATTTCGCGCGTTTATAACTTGGACTTATCAACCGGCAAATACCGCGCTCGGCGGCAAAAAAGTTCATTCGGTTGATTATATGAAAACTTTGGCAATTACAAGAATATATCTTGATAATATCAAACACATTCAAGGTTCTTGGGTCACGCAAGGCGAAAGAATCGGGCAACTTACGCCGGCTTTCGGCGCAGACGATTTGGGCAGTATCATGCTCGAAGAAAATGTTGTCAAAGCGGCGGGGACTTCGTTTGAAATGTCGGTTCAAAAAATGGTTGACATGATAAAAGGAGCCGGAAAAATCC
>CAJOFG010000004.1 GCA_905233965.1 uncultured Selenomonadaceae bacterium | reverse complement strand
GAGGGCAAAAGAAATGCCAGCCATGTAAAAAGATAAATTATAATTATTGAAGCCTTTTTAACTCCACTTTTCACAATGCACACAGCCTTTCAGTCATAAGCACCTGCTTATCTTACCATCCGCTTGACGAGCCGCCTCCTCCGGAACTGCCGCCGCCGAAGCCTCCGCTTCCCGACGAACCGCTTGATCTGCTGCCGCCCAAATGGTGGAGAAAGTCGCCGAAACTGAGATCCATGTCGTGCCGCCAGTCAACATAGCCTGAAGTCAGAAGATAGAGTCCCCATAAAAATACGCCCATGATTATCCGATAAAATAGGAAAATAAGTAGAATCACGATGACGCAACCGACAAGGAGAAAAGAAACGCCCCAAAACCAGGACAGTTCATCCTCGGCTTTCTCTACGCTTTCAGGGATTCTCAAATTTTCCGCTTCGTAGGCTTTTCGCGCCAACTTGCCATATGCTTTCAAGATAGCGGGAGAATAATCCTCGTCGCGGAAATAGATCTTCATGCTGTCCAGTACTTCCCCGGCGAAGCCGTCGGTAATCGTACCTTCCAGTCCGTAGCCTACTTCGATACGGAATTTCCGGTCTTCTTTCACAATCAAAAGCAGGACGCCATTGTTCTTTTGTTTGTCGCCAATGCCCCAAGAGCGGAACAGATGGTTTGCATAATCTTCCAGATTTTCCTCGCCGAGCGTGTTCATTGTCACTACGATAATCTGCGCTCCGGTTTTTTCGTCCCTGTGTACGAGTTCGTAATTTATAGTCAACTGTTCTGCTCCTTGTTCAAAATAAACATCGCGTCGCCGAAAGAAAAAAATCTGTACCGCTCTTTGACTGCCTCGCGATAAGCTTGCAAAATAAATTCGCGCCCGGCAAACGCGCCGACCAACATTATCAAAGTCGATTTCGGCAAATGGAAATTCGTTATCATCGCGTCAACGATTTTAAATTTGTAACCGGGATAAATAAAAATTTTCGTCGAATCACTGCCGACGCGAATATTTTTTTCGTCAATCGCCGCCGACTCCAAAGTCCTGACCGAAGTCGTGCCGACCGCGATAATTTTTTTCCCGTTCAATTTCGTTTCGCGAATCAAATTCGCCGTTTCCTCCGGCACGGTGAAAAATTCTTCGTGCATTTCGTGTTCCTCAATGTTTTCGACTTTCACCGGACGAAAAGTCCCCAAGCCGACGTGCAAGGTGACGAATCCGAGATTTACACCGAAATTTTTTAAATCGTCCATTTGCTCCCGCGTGAAGTGCAAGCCGGCAGTCGGTGCGGCGGCGGAACCTCTTTCGCGATTGTAAACGGTTTGATAGCGTTCAATGTCAGAAATTTTTTCGTGAATGTACGGCGGCAAAGGAGTTTCGCCGAGCCGATCCAAAATTTCTTCAAAAATGCCGGTGAAATTAAATTTGACAATTCGCCCGCCGAAATTTGTTCGCCCGACAATTTCGCAACTCAATTCGTCGCCGAAAAAAATTTTCGTCCCCTCCGGAACTTTTTTTCCCGGCTTTGCCAAAGTTTCCCACGTCACGGAATCAATTCGGCGCAACAAAAAAATTTCTATATGCGCTCCGGTTTCCTTGTGACCGATCAAGCGCGCCGGAATTACTCGCGTATCGTTGAAAATCAAAGTATCGCCCGGCGTTAAAAATTTTTTTAAGTCGAAAAATTTTTCGTGCCGGATTTTTTTTTCAACCGGATTTAAAATCATGAGCCGGGAAAAATTTCGCGGTTCAATCGGTTTTTGCGCGATTAACTCTTCCGGCAATTCGTAATCAAATTGTGAAAGCAACATAGAAAATATTTTACCTCGAAAAAAATTTGTGCAACAAACTATAGCAATTTTTGTTGCCGGTTGCAAGTTAAAGTATTATACTTTCCCGGAGGTGAGAGGATTGAAAATTCGTATTGCCGGGATTGTTCCGGAATCTTTCGTTGACGGGGAGGGAGTCCGCTTTGCAATTTTTATGCAAGGTTGTCTGCGAAATTGTCCGGGCTGTCACAATCCGGCGACGCACGATTTGAACGGCGGAAAAATTTTTGACACGGAAGAAATTATTTCCGCGATGAAAAAAAATCCGCTCGTTTCCGGAATCACTTTGAGCGGCGGCGAACCTTTTTTGCAAATTCCTCCGGCAGTCGAATTGGCGAAGGCGGCAAAAAATTTCGGGCTTGATGTTTGGTGTTACACCGGATTTAAATTTGAAGAAATTCCGTCTGAAGGCGAAGAGCTTTTGAAAAATACCGACGTGTTGGTTGACGGGGAATACATTGAAGATTTGCGCGACTTGGATTTAAATTTTCGCGGCTCGAAAAATCAGCGCGTGATTGACGTGAAAAAAACTTTGTCGAACAAAAAAATTATTTTGCGTGATTATTGACAGCGAAAAAAATTTTTCATAAAATTTTCACGAGTTAAATAAACGAAAAAATTTTACGACTTGGAAAATAAAACGGAAGGGAGGATTTTATGGACGCAAACACCGTGCCGATTGATGTTATACTTGCATTTATCTGCATTTTTGTTTTCGGATTTTGTCTCGGCGCAATTATTTTTCTCCCGATCATTCATAAAAATTCCGACATTCCGTTGGAAAAGTTGAGCGGAGATTGGATTTGGCGATACGTCCCGGATTGGATTGTCTCCCTCATCGGTTGCATCATTTTTATTTTGTTGAGTTTTATTTTGATAAGCGGAATGTGGCGAACGTAAAAAATTCTTGTAATATGCCGGATTGGTATGATATTATTTGCGCGGAGTTTGTACCGAAAAAAATTGCGGGAGGTTGATTTTAAAATGGAAGTAAAATTCGAATCAAAAATTACCGCCGTCGGCAGATTGGCTCGTGAGTTTTTGGAGAACAACAACAGCTTTATTTTGCTGAACGAAAAAACTCGTCCGAATCTTGCAGACATGGTCGTCGAACACACCGTCGCGGAATTGACTGCCGACATTGCGGAAGGCGACAAGTTGAAAGTCGGCAACACCGATTTTAAAGTCGTCAAAGTCGGAGCGGACGCAAATAAAAATATGCGTGCCGAAGGTCACTGCACCGTTGTCGTCAATGCGGACGGAACGATGCCCGGACAAATTATCGTTAAAGGTTCTCTTCCTCCCAGACTTCGTCCCGGCGACGAAATTAAATTCTATTCGTAAAAAAAATTTTGACATAACAAATAAAAAAAACCGGCAAGAGTAAAATTTTTTTACTCGAACCGGTTTTTATTTTATTCGATCAGAATTTTTATTCCTTGAAAAATTTTGCCGCGCCCTCATTCATCTTTATGAAGTCCAAGCCGGCGGTTGCGGTATCCTTTTTGATTTTTTCCGCCGCCGGATGTGCCGCGCTTATCTTGTCGAGGTTGCCGAAAATTGACTTTGCAATTTTATAACCGGTGTCCTCGTTTACTTTATCGGACGCAACCAAAATTGCCATGACGCTGACGGTTTTAACGTCTTCATATAATCCCTGATAAGAGCCGGCCGGAATTACCGTAGGAGTGTAGAACGGATAATCCTTAATGAGTGATTCGATTTTGTCATCTTCTATCGGGATTATGCGAATTTTTTTCATGGACGCAACGTCTTGCACCGACGCAGTGGGGTAACCGGCGGTAAGACAGGCAACATCAACCGAGCCGTCTTTCAACGCGCTTGCACCTTCGGCGAAGGAGAGAAATTTTGCGTCAATGTCTTCGTAAGTAATGCCGTAAATTTTGAGAATTTGCCGGACGTTTGCCTCAACGCCGCTGCCCGCCGCACCGACGGCAACTTTTTTTCCGCGCAAGCCGGCAATCGAGGTTATGCCGGAATCTTCTCTCGTAACGAATTGACAAGTTTCCGGATAGAGCGACGCAATTCCGCGCAGACCGTCAAATTTCGTGTCGAACATATCGGTACCGTTAAGCGCGTAGTAAGCAACATCGTTTTGGACAATCGCCAAGTCAACTTGTCCGTCTCTAATCATGTTTATGTTTGCGACGGATGCGCCGGTACTTTGAGCGGTCGCACTCATGCCGGGAATGTCTTTGCTGATAACGTCGGCAATCGCTCCGCCTATCGGGTAATAAGTTCCCGCCGTTCCTCCGGTTGCAATTCGGATAAAATTTTCGCCGGAATCACTTCCGCCGGAACCGCCGCACCCGGCAACGCCGATCGCAACCGCAACCGCCAACCCCGTCGTCAGGATACGTTTGAAAAATTTCGGCAACTTCATCTTGAACACTCCTTTACTCGGTATGAAATTGTCTTTGTATCACAGTTGCATCTGACTTTTACGACACGAAAAAAATTTTTTGTCAGACTTTGAATTTTTGAACTTCCTGTTGCAACTCTCCCGCCATTCGCGCAAGATTCGTACTTTCTCCGGCAATTTCGTGAACGGAGGCGGTTTGTTCCTCTGTCGCCGCGCTGACGGTTTCCGCCTCTTCGGCAGCCGTCCGACTCGTCGATCCGATTGTGCGAACGTGTTCGACAATTTCGCCGCCGCTCGTCGCCATTTTCCGCGTCGCTCCGGAAATTTCCTGCATTTGCGAACTGACTTGCTCGACTATGCCGATAATTTTTCTGAACGCATCGCCCATCGAAATAATATTTTCCGTGCCGACTTTGACGACTTCCGCGCCGCTCTCCATGTCCTCAATCGCCTTGTCGGTATCGCGCTGAGTTACGGCGATAAGGTCGGAAATTTGTTGCGCCGCCTCACGACTGGATTCGGCAAGTTTTCTCACTTCGTCGGAAACGACCGCAAATCCGCGTCCGTGTTCTCCGGCACGTGCCGCCTCGATAGCCGCGTTGAGTGCAAGCAAATTCGTCTGCTCCGCAATTCCGGAAATTGTATCGACAATCTGTCCGATCTTCTTGGAATTTTCGCCGAGAGCCATAACCGCATCGGCTGTCTGCTTGGAAGAACTTTCAATCGTTTTGATTTGTTCTATCGCCTGTTCGAGAGTGGCTCCGCCGTCCCGCGCAATGTCGGACGCTTCCTTACTTCTCTCCGCCGCAGATTGCGCGTCTTCCGCCATGAGTTGAATTGATTCGTTCAAATTTTCAATCGCTTCGGAAGTCGCTTTAACCGCGTCGAGTTGCTGACTTGTTCCTTCCGCAACTTTTCCGATTGAGTCGGCAACCTGATTTGCCGCCAGCGCGGATTGTTCGGTTGTCGAATTTAATTCTTCGGCCGACGCGGATAAACTTGACGCGGAGGTTGAAACCGACTGCATGACTTTTGCAACGCCCTGCCGCATTTCGCGAACGGCTTTTGCCAACATTCCGAGTTCGTCCTCCGAATTTATTTGCGTGGGTCTGTCGCGGAAATCGCCTTCGGAAAGTTTGTGCATTTCTTCCATCATAATTCCGAGCGGACTCATGACTTTGTTGACCGTTACCCAAATTCCGCCGGAAATTAAAATCAGCAGTACGAGGGAAATTGCCGTCATGATTTTCATCATGTTTTGCACCGGCTCAAAAAGTTCATCTTCGTAAGCGACGGTAGCCATGCCCCAGCCGGAAGATTTAATCGGCGTGTAAAACGCAATCATCTTGTCGCCGACTTCCGAAGTGTAACGGAAAACTCCGGATTCGCCGCTCAACATTTTTTGCCCGAGTTCGACGACGGATTTATCCGACTCCTCCGAAATTTTTTTCTTCATGATTGACTCTTCGTCCGGGTTGACGATGTAAACGCCCTCTTTGGAAACGAGCAGACTGTAACCTTGTTCGCCGAGTTTGAACGACTCGACTTTATCCATAATCGCCTGAACGTAAATCGCGGCAAGAATCATGGCAACCGGTTTTCCGTTATCGTCACGGGCAACGGCGATTGAGTTAAAAATAATTTTTCCTGTCGCTTGCGAAATAACCGGCGACGACATGAAGGAATCTTTGTCGCCCTTCATCGTTTCTTGATACCAGGCTTTTTCTTTGTTGTGCATCTCTTTGAACCCGTTCGCCGTGTGTCCGTAGAGAACGCCGGAGCCGTCGAAAGGTCCCCAACTCACGCTGTCGTAAACGCCGGGATAGCGTTCCTGCATGAGTTTGAGCCGGTAAATATTATTTTGATTCATTTCTTCGCGGCGCATCAATTTTGTCGAAGGGATTGACGCGGTCTGCTGAGTTTCACGCATACGTTTGTCAAGCCACTCGGAAATACCTTCACCGACTTCCTCCGTATTTTGCAAACTGCTTTCCAAAATTTGTGACTCGAAAGTCGAATCCATGTATTTGAAAATTGTTCCGGACAGAACGATAAGTCCGATAATGACGATGGGCAAAACGAAAATTAAAATTTTGCCTTTGACTGTTTGCATTTGCATGAATCGGAGCCCCCTTTTAAATTTTTGTTTGACTGTCTGATAATTCTTGCGTGAAAAAAATTTTCCTGCATTGAAAAAAATAATTTCGCACGGAAAATTTTTTTATTTTTGTCGCGAAAAAATTTTCTGTCCACTCTCCGGCAAAAGTGATATAATCCCGTGTAATTTATTTTGAATCAGATTGTAAGGTGTTACGGATAAATATGACGGATAAAAAAATTGACGTGCCGAGCAAAGGTGAAAAATTTTTAAAAGGCACATTTATTTTGACGATAGCAAGTTTCATTGTAAAAGTTATCGGCTCACTGAATTGGATTTTCGTTTCCAGAATTTTGGGCGGCGAAGGTATCGGACTTTATCAAATGGCGTTTCCGATTTACTTTTTCGCGATAACAATTTCGCAAGCGGGAATCCCGATAGCAATTTCGATAATCACTGCCGAACGCGTCGCGCTGAATGACATTTTCGGAGCGAAAAGAGTTTTCAAAATTTCTATGGCGTTGATGTTCGGGACGGGTTTATTTTTTTCGCTGATGACATATTTTTCGGCAAGCTGGCTGATTGATATGCACTTAATCCGGGACGCGCGCGCTTATATGTCGGTCGTCGCACTTGCCCCGACGGTTTTTTTCGTAACTTTTTTGGCGGCATCGCGCGGATATTTGCAGGGCTGGCAGAGAATGACACCGACGGCTGTCAGTCAAATCGTCGAACAAATTTTCCGTGTCGTCACCATGGTCGCCCTTGCCGGATTGTTCCTTCCTTACGGTTTGGATTACGCGGCGGCGGGTGCAAGTTTGGGAGCATTGGCGGGAGCGGTAACCGGTTTAATCGTCCTGGTCTACTTCCACATAAGATTGAATCGCGACATTGAAAAAATTTACGGCGCGAATTTGCAACCGACTCCGGAATCGAAAAACGAATCCACAATGTCAATCATCAAGCGAATGTTCAAACTCGCTCTCCCGGTCAGCGCGGCATCAATCATGTTGCCGGTCGTTTCAAACTTGGATTTAATGATTGTCCCTCAACGACTGGAAGTTGCCGGCTACTCGGTCAGACAGGCGACGGAGCTTTTCGGCTACTTGACCGGAATGGCTGTACCTCTCGTCAACCTCGCGACAATTTTAACCGCGTCGCTTGCCGTTTCAATCGTGCCGGCAATTTCTGAAGCAAGAGCGTTGAAAGACACGGCGCGAATTTTCCGGCAGACGGCGGCGGCAGTCAGAATTTCAAATTTTGTCTGTTTCCCGGCGTTCGTCATAATATTTTTTCTCGCCACTCCGATTGCGTCACTGATTTACAACGCGCCCGGAGCCGGTCCGGCTGTTATGATTTCGGCTGTGTCTATAATTTTGTTGGGACTTCATCAAGTTTCAACCGGCGTTTTACAGGGACTCGGACACACGACAATTCCGATGGTAAACATGGTGCTTGCGGCGATGGCGAAAGTTTTTTTGAACTGGACTTTGGTCGCGATGCCGGCGTTCGGAATTATGGGTGCGGCTTGGGCAACGGCGGCTGACATGGGCGTTGCGGCGTTCATAAATTTGTATTTCATTTACAAATACATCGGGTACAAAATAGAATTGGGACAACTTTTAAAAACGATCGGGTCTGCGGCGATAATGGCTGTGGTTGTCGTCATGTTCTACGACTTCACGTCGGCTGAATTTAATTCGCGGGTCTTTTCGACGTTCGGTTCGGTCTTTGTCGGTTGCGTCGTCTACATTGCGGCAACGGCTTTCACCGGCGCACTTTTGAAAGAGGACATGGAAAGAATACCGCTTATCGGAAAATTCGGCGTGAAATTTTTCCGGCGGTTCGGAGTTTTTAAAGATTGAGAGGAAGGTTTCGAGACCATGAAAAAAGTTTTGTTGATAATCGGCGGCTTGGTTGTAATTGCGATTGTCTTTTTCGGCGTGCAGGCTTTCAGCTTGGTACAATCGACGAAAAATTTTGTCGAATCGAAAGAGCCGGAACTCATTCAATACGCGGCGATGACGGAAGAGGATCAAAACGCGTACATAGAAAAAAATATGGACGAGTTTATAAAAATCATCACGCTGAATCAAAAGGACGCGGACGGACAACCTTACACTTGGGAAAAACTCAAACAAAATCCGGATCTTCGGGCAATGGGAATTTCCTGCGGCAGGGCGTTATGCGCCGGAATGTTGGAAACGTCGGATAAAATTCCGGAGGACGTGAAACAAAAATTTGAAAAAGAATCGTCGGAATTGCAAAGCCGACTGGACGAGTATAAGAAAATGCTTGACAAATTTTCCGGACGGGAGCAGAAATAAAGTTGAAAAAATTTCTTTTGGTTTACAATCCGGTTTCCGGCAATGCCGCGTTCAAAAAAAAATTGGACGGTGTGATTGAATCTTTGCAACGCAGAAATATTTTGCCGACGCTCTACCGGACGCGACAAAATGATTCACCGGAAGAATTTGCCGAATGCGTGAAAATTTCCGGTGCGGAGGGAATTATTTCAGCCGGCGGCGACGGGACACTTCATGAAGTCGTGAACCGGATTAAAAAATTTCAAATTGATTTGCCGGTCGGAATTATCGGCAGCGGGACTTCAAACGACTTCGCGACGCATTTGGGAATTACCGACACGGAAAAATATTTCGACGCGATGGCGGAGGGAAAAATTCGGCGCGTCGATTTGGGTTTGGCGAACGGAAAAGAATATTTCATCAACGTGGCGAGTGCCGGCGTTTTCACCGGAATTGCTCACGAAGTCAACGCACGGCAAAAAAATTCTCTGGGCAAGCTTGCCTATTATCTGCACGGGGTGAACGAGATACCGAAGTTTAAATCGGTTCACTTTGAAATTCTTGCCGACGGAAAAATTTTTGAAACGGACGCATTTTTATTTTTGGTGCTGAACAGTTCGGCGGTTGCGGGAATGAAAAAAATCACCGACGCGGCAAAAATCGACGACGGCAAATTGGATTTCCTTGCGCTGAAAAAATCCGGTCCGGGAAAACTTTTGAGTTTCACAAAAAAACTTTTCAGCGGACAATGTATTCAATCCGAGCCGGAAATTTTTTATCTGCAGGCGAAAACTTTTGAAATAAAATCTTCCGAACGTTTGACGAGTGACTTGGACGGAGAGGAAGGCGACGATTTGCCGCTGAAAATCGAAACCGTTCCGGACGCGATAAAATTTTTTGTCCCGTGAAAAATTTTTGCCGAAGGAGGTTACTCAAGAAGATATGAAAATTTGGGGAAATGCCGTAAGAATTTTAAAAGCACGTCACGCGGAAAAAAATTCCGAAAATAATTTTCCGGCAGAGAATGTTGCCTTTGCTTGAATTTCAAAAGATTGAAGCAGACATCAGAATTTTGAATGTCTGCTTTTTCGTTCCGTTTGCAAAGTTACCTTACCGACGTTTCTCAACAAATTTCTTAAATTGCAATAGCAACTCGGACAGTAAAAAAAATCCGGAGCCGAAATTTTTTCCGGACCCCGAATCATTTTTGAAATTTTTAAATCGAATTAAAGATAACGAACCCAAACGTAAATGTTTGAAATGATTATCGAAAGAATCATCAGCGGGAAGGCTGTTTTCATGAAGTCGATAAAGGAAATCGGTTTTCCGCGCTGAGATGCCATAGACGCAACGACGACGTTTGCGCTTGCGCCGATTAAAGTTCCGTTGCCGCCGAGACACGCGCCGAGTGCCAAACTCCACCACATCGGTTCGAGGTTGGAAAGTCCCATCATGCCCATGTCTTTAATCAGCGGAATCAAGGTTGCGACGAACGGAATGTTATCAATGAACGCAGACGCAATCGCACTCATCCAGAGAATCAAAATTGCCGTGCCGGTAACACTGCCGTTTGTAACTTTAATTGCCTCAGCCGCCAGCATTTTGATAACGCCGGTTTCAACCAATGCGCCGACGAGGACGAAAAGTCCGGCGAAGAAGAAAATTGCAAGCCATTCGATTTTACTCAAAACTTTTGCAATCATCGCTTCGTTGTGCGAATAAGTTATCAGGAGGAGAAGTCCGGCTCCGGTGAGTGCCGCCGTCGCCGTTTCCAAATGAAGTGCGCCGTGAAGGACGAAGAGCGACATTGTAATTGCCAGAACGAACAAACATTTTTTCAAAAGGAGCGGGTCGGTGATTTGACTTTTTTCGTTCAGCCGCATGACTTTATCCTGCAATTCCGGTTGCGTGTGCAATTTCGATTTGTAGAGCAACAACATTATCGAAACGGTTACGATAAAAATTATTATCGCCGGCAAAGTCAGATTGAAAATAAAATCCATGAAGTTCAAACCGACTGCCGAACCTATCATGATGTTCGGCGGGTCACCGACCAAAGTCGCCGTTCCTCCGATGTTCGAGCTGATTATTTGCGCCATCAAAAAAGGTTTAACGTCAACTTTTAACTGCGCGGCAATGTTGAAAGTTATCGGCACGGTGAGCAAAACCGTCGTCACGTTGTCGAGCAGAGCCGAACAGACTGCCGTAAGCAGACTCAACGCAACCAAAAGTTTCACCGGGTGCGCCTTAACTTTTTTCGCAGACCAAATTGCAAGGAAATTAAACAGCCCGGTTTCGCTTGTAATGTTTACGATAATCATCATGCCCATCAAAAGACCGAGCGTATTAAAATCTATGTGGTGAATCGCCGTTTCCTGGTCGAGAATCCCCACAAAAATCATCAGCATTGCACCGACTATTCCGACGATTGTCCTGTGAACTTTTTCGGAAATTATCAGCGCGTAAGCGGCGACAAAAATTATCACCGCTACCGTCGTCATGTCCAAAACATTCGCTCCCTTCAAACATTTAACTGAATTTTTTATCGACGACGGTCAAAGTAATTTTTTCTCCGTCGCGTTTAACTTTGAGATTATAACTCTTTACTCCGGAATTTAAAAGCTCAATTTTCAAAGCGAGCAATTCCATGCCGAGTTTTTCCGTCAATTCTTTTGTAAATCCTGATTTTGCAAGCGGTTCCGGCGGAGCCTCCGCCTCCTCAATCAGGCGCATTTTCTCCGCTTTTTTCGCCGCCGTCAAAAGTTGTGATTCGATTGTTTCTTCCTCGACGTAATTTTTTACCATGTCTTTATCCGTTAATCCGCGCGGAATTTTTGGCATTTAATTTCATCTCCCGAAAAAAAATTTTACAAATTGTTTATGTTCGTCAGCCGGCTTTTTTCGGACTCGTACCTTTGCATGAACGCATCGTATTTTGCTTTGACTTGCGAATCGACATCTTTTGACTCCTGCTCCTTCATGAATCTGTCAAATCCGTAATTGTTGAATCCGAGATTTGCCGCCGCCCTCATCATTTCGCAATAACGAATCGCTTCGTCAAGGACGCTCATAAATTCCTGTTTGAGACCTTCCGTGCCGGGAGCCGGTTTAATTTCGCCGACGGTGTATCGGATACTTGTTCTGTCGGATTTTGCACGGTCAAGCATATCGAAATAATCTTTCCAAGTCATGTTGCTCTTCCGGGTTGTTTCAAGCATTTTTCCCAAGTCCGTCCGTGCCGCCGCGTATCTGTTTATCGACTCGTCCATTTGATTGAAAAAGTCTTTGTTCGCGGCAAGTTTGTCCGTCCGCTCCTTGTAAATCGTTTTCTGCTCCGTGACGAAAGTTTTCAACCTGTCGGGTATCGCGGACAAATTCACGCCGGGAACAAAGTTTGCGTTCGGCACTTGAATTTTTGTACTCAGCAAGCCGATGTCGGTTACATTTTCCTGCATACTTTTGACAACGGAATCGGTATTCGGGTCAAGCGGATTTGAAACGAGCTGAATTATTTGGTCGAGGAAGGCATTTTCTTTTTGCAGGAGAGAAATTAAATCGTTGTGTTGCGACTCATAATTTTTGAACGGTTTCATCTGCGAAAAAGTTTTTATCTGCTCTTCCAAATCATTTTTCTTGAGCTTTATTTGCGCGGTTAAATCGTCCGGTTTTGACGACTTCAAATTTGCCGCCGTTATCTGACTGTCGATAACCGTGTCGATGTCGTTAATGTCGCGAGCCGCCGAAACGTAGTAAGTCAAATATTTATCTTCGTTCACGCCGTTGAAATAAAAATACGAACCCAAGCCGCCGAGCAACATGACGAGAGCAATTAAAATTCCGTATCTGAATTTTTGAGAGTAAAGCAAACCGGATTGTTTTTCCCGGCTTATCCCGCAAGACGCACAGAATGCCGCGCCCGGTGAATTTTCCGTGCCGCATTTTTGACAAACCCACGACTCCGTTTCAGCTTGTAAATCTGCGCCGCATTTCGGGCAAAATTTCACGTCGGGATCCGGAATTGATGCGCCGCACTTTTTGCAAACCTGCGGCTCGCGTACCGTCTGCAAGTCCGCACCGCACGTCGGGCAAAATTTTGCATCGGGGTCGGGAATTTCGGAATGACATTTCGGACAAGTGTTGTTCATAAAAAATCCTCCCGGTTCATTGAGCGAATCGCGCACTGATATAATCGACTTTGCCGTCGGAATTTCGGACGGAAAATCTCAACCAACACGGCGTACCGTCAACCGAATTTATTTTGTATTCGTAAAGAGTGTCGTTCTCGAAAGATGACGAAACGTATTCTTTGCCGTAAGCGTTGAAAACTTCTTGAGCGGAAGAGCCTTCACGAATTGAGCGCGGCGTTTCAAATTCGGCAGATTGAGAAACCAACGCGCTGATTTTTCCGTCTTTCAAAACGACTTCAACCGTGCCGTACTTCAAACGTTGTTCGCCGTTCTCCATGCGGGTTGTATTAGGTTGTCCGAGTGCTTGATAAACTTTCGATTCGTTGTCGCCGATTGAAAGTGCGCCGAGCGATAAATCCAATCCGTTCAACGCGCCTGTCTGTTTCGCAACCGGAGAAATATTTTCTTGAACGGGTTCTGCCGGTTTATTTTGAATCGGTGCCGGCGCGGAAACTTTTGCCGTAGTTGCCGGCTCCGTCCCCGAATAATTTTTTCCGTCGTCGCCGAGCGATACCATTCCGAAACCTATTCCGATTGAAATAAGCAACGCAACGATCAAGCCGACGACATACGGAAGAAATTTTTTATTCATGATTTTTTACTTCCTCCGACTCAATTATTTTTTACTTTCGCCCAAGTATCTTTCAAGCCGACGACGCGGTTGAAAACCAAATGATCCGGCGTGGTGTCCGGATCGGTGAAGAAATATCCCAGACGCAGAAATTGAAAATGTTTTCCCGGTCCGGTCAACTTCACGGAAGGTTCGACAAGCGCGTTGTCGATGACGATTAAAGAATCCGGATTGAGCGCGGCTATAAAATCTTCCGGCAAATTTCCGTTTTCGTCCGTCGTCAAAAGGTAGTCGTAAAGCCGGACTTCCGCCTTCAAAGCGTGTCCGGCACTCACCCAGTGAATTGTACCTTTAACTTTTCTGCCGGCAGTCGCGCCGCCGGATTTTGAAGTCGGATCAATCGTGCAATGAAGTTCGGTGACATTTCCCTCCGCGTCTTTGATAACCTCTTCGCATTTGATTATGTAAGCGTGTTTGAGCCGGACTTCGCCGCCGGGTTTCAGCCGGAAAAATTTTTTCGGTGCGTCCTCCATGAAGTCGTCGCGTTCGATAAAAATTTCCCGCGTGAAAGGTACAAATCTTTTGTCGCCGCGTTTCGGATGATTTTCCGCCGGAAGATATTCGACTTTGCCTTCTTCGACGTTCGTCAAAACAATTTTCAGCGGATTCAAAACCGCCATGATTCTGTCGGCTCTTTCGTTCAAATCTTCCCGGACGCAATGCTCCAGCAGGGCAATGTCAACCAGACTGTTACTTTTCGCAACGCCTATCCTTTCGCAAAAATCGCGAATGGATTCCGGAGTAAAGCCGCGCCGCCTCATTCCGGAAATTGTCGGCATACGCGGATCGTCCCACCCGCGAACGTGTTTTTTCAAAAGTTTCCGCTTGCTCGTGATTGTGTTGGTTAAGTCAAGCCGGGCAAATTCTATTTGACGCGGACGAGTTTTCACGTCAAAGCCGAGAGAATCCAAAAGCCAATCGTAAAAAGGACGATGGTCTTCAAACTCCAAAGTGCAAACCGAATGAGTGATATTCTCTATCGCGTCGGAGAGCGGGTGCGCGAAGTCGTACATGGGATAAATCAGCCAGTCGTCGCCGGTTCTGTGATGGTGAGCGCGGGCAATTCGATAAATTACCGGGTCGCGCATGGTTATATTCGGAGATGCCATGTCGATTTTTGCGCGAAGAACTTTTGAGCCGTCCGGAAATTCGCCGGCTTTCATTCGCTCGAACAAATTCAAATTTTCTTCGACGGAACGATTTCGATACGGACTTTCTTTTCCGGGTTCGGTCAAAGTGCCGCGATACTCCCGAATTTCCTCCGCGCTCAAATCATCGACGTAGGCAAGACCGCGCCGCGTCAATTCGACGGCGTATTCGTAAAGCTTGCCGAAATAATCGGACGCGTAAAATTTTCTGTCCTCCCAGTCGAAACCGAGCCACTTAATATCTTCCTGAATCGAATCGACGTATTCTACATCTTCCTTCGTCGGGTTCGTGTCGTCGAAACGGAGATTGCAAACGCCGCCGTTGTAATTCGCCAGACCGAAGTTAAGGCAAACGGATTTCGCGTGCCCGACGTGCAAATAACCGTTCGGCTCCGGCGGGAAACGGGTATGGATTCCGTCGGAATATTTTCCTTCCTTCAAATCGTTTTCAATTTCCTGTTGAATAAAGTTTACCATTAAAAAATTCTCCTTTTACTTTTGCGGTGAAAAATTTTGATTCGCCGGTTGAGTTTGCGCCGGCGGTTGTTGATAAATCGGTTGACGGGTAGTTTCAAGCTGCCACATGAAATTTATCGACTGCCAAATGAAAGCGAAAACTTCGACGACGATTGCCGCAATTCCGACGACCGCCGCGATGGTCAAGGCGCGAATATCTCTTGTAGCGTCCCGGATTTCGGCTCTCAAATTGTTTGCAACCGTTTCGTTTTTTTCGCGAACTTCACGAATTTCTTCGGCGCGGCGATTATCTCTGTCGCGCATTTCTTCACCGAGTCGCCGAGCTTCTTCGGCGCGTTGATTGTCCCTGTCGCGCATTTCGCCGATAAACGATTCGATAACAGTTTTGAAGTCATCGACTTCCTGCCGGGTTTGAATGATTTTCAAATCCTGTTCTTGATTCGTCATTTTCAATCACCGCCTTACCGGTTCTTCCTCCGATTTCATTTTGACGAAGTCCCAAACTCTTTGAATACCCTCTTCGATTTTTTCGTTTTTCGGAAGGTGTGCGATAATTTTTTCAATGTAGCCGCGCTCGACGATTTTTTTCATCGTCCAAGCAAAATTTATGTTGTAAATCCACATCAGGCGAACAATTTTTCTGTCGCCGTTCGTGCGAATTTTTCTGTAGTCCGCCTGGTTGCCGGCAACGAAATTTTCCACGAAGTCCGGACTGACTTCCGGATTGTCTTTGCCCTTGATAAAGTTCGGCATTTTGTCCGCGTTCGCCTGATCCAGATAAGGTTCAAGCACCCGGTAAATATCCAACTTGTCAGCGTCCCGAATTATTTTCGCGAACAAAATTTTTCTCTCGTCATCGCAGGGCGCAATATCTTTTTTGTTGTGATTCTGAATTGCGAATTTTACAATCTCATAATCTTCCGGCGAAAGTTTTTTGAAAAAATCCAACTCGCCGATAACTTTCATTCCCAAATCTCCGTGATCTTCAGAGTCCGCGTCGTTGAAAGTTTTGTAAATGCTGTACTGACGAAAACGCCCGACATCGTGAAACAATCCGATAATTTCCGACAGCCGGACATCATGCTCCGGAAGTTTCAAATATTCGGCAAGCTCGACGCAGGCAGACGTGACGTAACCGGTATGTTTTTCCTTTATCAAAATTCCGTTTTGCACTTCCTCATCGTCGGTGTAAAAACTTTTCATGTAGTCCGTCATCCAAGCGTGCATTTCGGAAAGAATTTCGCGCAATTTAAAAACCGCCTTTACCGTTTAAATTTTTCAGCCGCATTATACCGGATTAAAAATTTTTTTACATCAATTTTCAACCGAGCGGAACAAATTCCCGGCGACGGTCGGAAAATCTCAAAATATTTTTGCAGCCGAATTTTTTTACATACTCAATCGCGTCATCGGAAAATTTTCCGCAGTCCTCCGGTTGATGAGCGTCGGAACTGATGATTATCGGCAAGTCGTAAGCGGCGGCAATTTTCATAAATTCAGGGCAAGGCGAAATTTCTTCGACGGGGTAGCGGTATTTCGTCCCGGTGTTCACGTCAACGGCAAGATTAAATTTTTTCAGCGCGGCGGCAACTCTCTCAAAATAATTTGTCGCGTCGAAGTCCGGAAAATATTTGAAAAGCCGAATGTTGAACGGGTGACCGAGTATGTCATAATTTCCGGACGCAGCCAAACGCTCCGCCTCCGTCGTGTAGTCTTCGTAAATTTCGCGCAAGTCGTGACGATCCCATTCCGATTTTATTTTCGACGCATCGTAACCCCAGCCGTTCAAAAAATGCACCGAGCCGATAACATAATCGAAATTCCGGGCGTCGAGAATTTTTTTAACGCCGGCTTGGTCTTTGAAATTGCAAACTTCAATCCCGATTTTCACCGCATGATTTTTTTGCAAAACTTTCATGAAGTCGAAATAATCCTGCAACGTGTGTTTAAATTTGTTCGTCTTGAGCCAAACTTTTTGAAACGCGCCGACTTCCGAATCGTCAAGAATCAAATCGTCGTAATAAAATTTTTCAAACTCCGGGAAAGTGTGCGAGTGTTCGGAAAAACCGATTTCGTCAATGCCGCGCTTTTTTGCCGCGTCGAAAAATCCGGAAACCCAATCGACTTTATAATCGCCGTACTCCAAATGCATATGATAATCCGTTTTCATTTCGTCAACCTCCGAAAAATTTTATTTGAGTTCATCTTTCAAAAAGTGAATTGTATCTTCGTCATCGTCCTCAACGTAGGCAAGCGACCGGCGATAAATTTTTCCGCCCATTCTGTCATAGTCACATTGCGCGACGCTCATAAAAATTTTGCCTTTCCGCTCCGTCATTCTGCCTTTGTCGTCTTTTTCGTAAACGTCCTCGATTTTGCCTCGCCGTGTAAATTTTCCCGTACTCTCCCCAAACTTTGACGGTGACATTTCCGAGCCGCGAAGATTTTTTCTGCGCTGTAACGGCAATGAGATATTGTCGATCTTTGTTCGGAACTCCTTCATTCTCTTTCAAAATTACATCGCCGGCACGAACTTTTTCAATCGCCTCAACAAGTGCGCCGTCGGCAATATTTTGCAATTCGTATTCCGTTTGAAAATCGGCGACTTCGTAGGAATAATTCGTTTCGGACTCTGCCGCACTCCTCACGAAGAGAACGACGACAAGCAAAATGCATAATCCGGTTAAAGTAAAAAATCCGCGCTCATTCAAATCCTGTTTTCTCCTTGCAACCCGGCATAAAAACGGAAGTGGAAATTTTTACGGATTGTCTTGTGATGTTGTCGTGCATCTCTACGGCAACGTGCAAAACATTTTCGGAGCGTGAAGAAAATTTCAATTTATCCACCCATGTATCCGCAAAAAAATTTCCTCCCGTTACGGGCGTAGTATAGATGTCATAGGAAAAACCGCCGTCTCTTTTTGAAATTACACGCCCTTTATCCACTACATATCTTCGTCTGCCGCGAACGTCGGTAAAAACCACAAAGCCGTCGTATTTGGGAACGTCATAAACAAAAGTTACTTCTTCAAGATTTTTATCGTGTATCAAACGCTGAACCGAATAAGCCGCTCTTGCGTCGTCGGTTATGCGTCGCAAAACTTCATGCGCTTCGGTTTCCAAAACGTAATTCGCCATCTGTTCACGGGCAAGCGAAATTATTTTCAGCGTCATGTTTGCCAACCCGTACAGGAGCAAAATTAAAAGCGGCAGAGCAATAATAAACTCCGCCAAAATAAATCCCTTTTGTCCGTTTTTTGAACTCATGCTTGACGCACATTCCCTTTGCAAAATAAAATATCACGGCTGAAGAATTTTTTCGCGAATAATTTTTTCCGATTCGATTTGAAAATTTTCTTCGCCGACTTTCCATTCGACCTTGACGGTGATTTTTTTCAGCGCGACGTTGTCCGAAAAATTTTCAACATTCGTTTTCACGTCGAACTTGACCGGCTCTTTCGCTCCGGAATTGTAAGTCGTCAAATCGTCATCGACTCCGAGCCATGAAATACTTCCGTCAGGCAAAATTCCCTGAGCCGCCCGGCTTTCCGATTCGGCAATTTGTTCGTTCGCCAAATGTATCGCAGTCAATCGCAAAGTCGCGTTCCGATTTTTTACTTGCATTACTCCGTTTAAAAAAATCATTGCAACGATTGAAGTTATCATCGCAAGGAAAACGACTTGCAACAACATAAAGCCGCGTTCGTTTAAAATTTTCATCTGTGAACGTCCCAAAAACCGCGAAAACGTCCCACGCTGTCGAAGTACACCAAAACTTGATCATCGTAACGTGAATTAAATTTGATGTGTCCGCTGAATGAACTTATTCCTTCCGAATTAAATTCCACTCTTTGATTGACTCCCAAGTTTGAAGAAATTTTTATCCCGTTGCGCAGGTATCTTCTTTCGCGAATATTTTCGTAGCCGTCACTCAAACCCCGTCGCAACTCATAATAATTTGAGCGGT
>CAJOFG010000003.1 GCA_905233965.1 uncultured Selenomonadaceae bacterium | reverse complement strand
ATTCATCTTCCGTTGAGTGCGGAGGCTCAAGCTGAAGCGCGTGTCCTCATGCTTGCGGCGAATCACATTCTCGCGCCGAAAGACGGCAAGCCGATAATCGTTCCCACTCAAGATATGGTTCTCGGCACTTACTACATGACTACGATTAAACCCGGTGCGGACGGTGAAGGAAAATCTTTCACCGGAATCCATGAAGCTTTAATGGCTCATCAGCAGGGCGGTCTGTCGATTCAAGCGGAAATAAACGTACGAATGACTTCAGACAAAATGCCGGAGGAAATGCGCAAAGAATATCCGAACGGTTACGCCGTCGTTAAAACTTCTCTCGGCAGATTGATTTTCAACGAACGACTTCCCGCAAGCCTTCGCTATTGCCGGAAAAATGAAAACGGGCAATGGGAACTCGGCAAGGTCATGAATAAAAAAGAACTCGGCAAACTCGTTGCTCAATGTTTTGAGGAGTACGACGCGACAACTACCGCCGCAGTTATCGACGAAGTTAAAAAACTCGGCTACCATTACGCCTGTCTTGCCGGAATGACGGTTGCCGTTTCCGACGTTGTCGTCCCGCCGAAGAAAAAAGATATTATCGCGGAAACGAAAACGAAAGTTGCGAAAGTCGAACGCCAATTCAGTCGCGGTCTTATCACCGAGGACGAACGCTATAAAAAAGTTGTCGATCTCTGGAACAAGGCAACCGAAGATGTTGCCGACGCGATGATGGACAACATGGCGAAGGACAACCCGATTTTCATGATGGCGGACAGCGGCGCGCGCGGTAACAAACAGCAAATGCGTCAGCTTGCCGGTATGCGCGGACTTATGGCCGATCCGTCCGGAAAAATTATCGACTTGCCGATTACCGCAAACTTCCGCGAAGGTCTGAGCGTTTCCGACTACTTCATTTCAAGTCACGGTGCGCGGAAGGGTTTGGCCGATACCGCATTGAGAACGGCGGACTCCGGTTACCTTACCCGCCGTCTGGTTGACGTTGCGCAAGATGTCATCGTTCGCGAAGAGGATTGCGACGTTTCGACAATCAATCTTAAACTTGAACGCGCTTTACTTGCTCCGGAAACTTTCGACGCGCTGGAAATTTTGCACGACGATTTGATTGACAGAGTTGCCTCCGAAGATATTATCAATTCGGAGACCGGCGAAGTCGTCGTTGCCCGCAATACGATTCTTGACGAAGAAGCTTTGGAACGTCTCGGAGAATTCGGCGCGACGGAAATTTCGATTCGCGGCAGAAGTTTGACCGCTCCCAATTCCGCAAGTCATTCGCTCGTTCACGAAACAATTTTTCTCGGCACACGCGACGAAACCGAACGCGAACAGCGTCGCCATTCGTTCATTCACGAAATTATCGGGAAGGAACTTGCAAAACCGGTTACCGTCGGTTCGGTGACTTATCAAGCCGGAGAAATTTTGACTCACGAAATGCTGGACGCAATTTTGGACAGCGAAGAGATACCGGAAATTTTCGTCCGCAACAACAACGTCAGAGGAATTGAAGTTGAGGCGATTAAAGAAGGTAACGGCGTTATCGAGTCGTTGCAGGACAGAATTGTCGGACGCTTTTTGGCCGAAGACATTTTCGACGCGGACGGAAATAAAATTGCCGCGATTAACGACATGGTCGATTCCAAGCTGGCGGACAAAATTGCCGCCGTCAGACAGAAAGTCAAGATTCGCAGCGTCCTTACCTGCAAATCTCAATTCGGCGTTTGCATAAAATGTTACGGCAGAGATTTGGCGAACAAAACGCCGGTTGAAGTCGGTGAGGCTGTCGGAATTATCGCGGCTCAATCAATCGGCGAACCGGGTACTCAGCTTACAATGCGTACCTTCCACACGGGCGGCGTTGCCGGCGACGATATTACACAGGGTCTGCCGCGTGTCGAAGAACTTTTTGAGGCGCGCAAACCGAAACATAACGCAATAATTTCCGAAGTCGCCGGAGATGTTTCTTTCGGCAGGAACGAGAAAAATAATTTGCCGATGATAATCGTCACTCCGGAAAAAGGTACGCCCAGAGAATACACCGTGCCTTTCGGCTCCGGAATTTTGGTTGCCGACGGAGATACCGTCGAAAAACCCGGCGACAAGTTGACGGAGGGCGCGATAAATCCTCACGACATTCTCCGCGTCTGCGGTTTGAAGGAAACGCAAAAATATTTGGTCTACGAAGTCCAAAAAGTTTACAAGTCGCAGGGTGTCGAAATTAACGACAAACATATTGAAGTCATGGTTCGGCAAATGTTGCACAAAGTCAAAATTGAAGAGTCCGGCTCCACCGAATTCTTGCCGGGCGAATTTGTGGACATCAACGTGTTTGAGGCGGCAAATGCAAAGGCGATTGAAAACGGCGAACTTCCGGCCGTCGCGAAACCGATTCTGCTCGGAATTACCAAGGCATCGCTTGCAACCGATTCGTTCTTGAGCGCGGCAAGTTTCCAAGAAACCACCAGAGTTTTGACCGACGCGGCGATTAAAGGAAAAATCGATCCGCTTATCGGCTTGAAGGAAAATGTCATCATCGGCAAACTGATTCCGGCCGGAACCGGTATGCCGCGTTACCGGGATTTGGAAGTTGTCAGCCCGGAAGATGAAAACACCGAGCCGGACATCATCGCGTCAATCAATGTTCCGAACGCCGTTTAAATCGAAAATAATTTTGGAATAAAAAAATTCCCGTCCGGAAAAAAATTTCGGGCGGGTTTAATTTTGTGGAGGAAAAATTTTTATGCCTTTTGAAGTCGAACCGTATACGAAGAAAGAAATTCATTCCGCGACAAAAATTTGGAATGAGGTTGTCCGCTCCGGAATTGCCTTCCCGCAGGAGGAGGAGCTTGACGAAATTTCCGGCGACGAATTTTTTAAATCCCAATCTTTCACCGGGTTGGCACGAGACACGGAAACGAATGAAATTGTCGCGCTCTACATTCTCCACCCGAACAACGTCGGACGTTGCGGACACATCTGCAATGCAAGTTACGCCGTCCGCTCCGATATGCGCGGGCGACACGTCGGAAAAATTATCGTCACGCATTGCATCAAAAAAGCCGGTGAACTCGGATTTAAAATTTTGCAATTCAACGCGGTTGTCGCAGAAAATTTTTCGGCGCGGAAATTGTACGCAAATCTCGGATTCACTGAGTTGGGGACAATTCCCGGCGGTTTCCGGATGCCGGACGGAACTTTTGCCGATATTGTGCCGCAATACATTAAGGTTTAAAATTTTGCCATGAAGAAACATCACAAAAGCAGACTTTGCGAAACGAAGGTTGAAAATTTCGGCGTGACGGCAGGCGACCTGATAATTTTTCAAGACGTTAATTTTACTTTGCACTGCGGCGAATTGACCGCGCTTGTCGGACCGAACGGTGCCGGAAAATCCACGCTGTTGAAATCTCTGCTCGGCGAAGTCGAACACACCGGAATTTTAAATTACTTCGACGCGAAGGGCGAACATTTAAAGCCGGTCATCGGTTACGTTCCGCAAACTTTGAAATTCGACGCGACCGCTCCGGTTTCCGTCACGGATTTATTCGCCGCGTGTCTTTCGCCGCGTCCGGTTTGGCTCTGCTCCGTCGGTGACGAATTGCGCGAACGGATTTTAAAAAATTTGCGCAGAGTGCAAGCGGAATATTTAATCGACAGGAGATTGGGTGCGTTGTCAGGCGGCGAACTGCAGAGAGTTTTGCTGGCTCTCGCGCTTGACCCGATGCCGGATTTGTTGTTGCTCGACGAACCGTTAAGCGGTGTCGATAAAATCGGAATTGAAATTTTTTACGAACTCGCCGCGAAACTTTGCGCGGAGGAGGACATGGCGATACTTTTAATTTCGCACGATTTGAGAATGACGGAGAAGTACGCGGACAAAGTAATTTTGTTCAACAAGCGGATTTTGAAAATCGGAACGTCCGATGAAGTTTTTCAATCCGATGAAATGAAAAAATTATTTTTTGAGGTGTAAGTATGTTCAAAGAAAATTTGATTGAGGCGGCGAAAATTTTCGGTTGCGATTTTTCGGAGGAGCAACTCCGGCAATTTGAAATTTTTTACCGAATGACAATCGAATACAACAAAAAAATAAATTTGACGGCGATAACCGAACCGAAAGATTTTGCCGTCAAACATATCATTGATTCGCTCGCCGTGTACGACGAAAAATTTTTTGCCGGCGCGAAAAAAATTATCGACGTGGGAACGGGTGCCGGCTTTCCGGGTATTCCGCTGAAAATTTTTTTGCCGGACGTTGAAATTTTTCTGCTGGACTCCCTCGCCAAGCGCACGGACTTTTTGAAAAGCGTTGTCGCCGAATTGAATTTGAAAAATGTTGTCTGCGTTCACGGACGCGCCGAAGATTTCGCAAGGCAAAAAGATTTCCGGGAAATGTTCGACGTTGCAACGGCTCGCGCTGTTGCCGGGCTTAATGTTTTGTCGGAATACTGTTTGCCGTTCGTGAAAGTCGGAGGATTTTTTGCCGCGTTGAAAGGAAAAAAATTCCGGGAAGAAATTTCCGACGCTCAAACCGCCGTCAAAACTTTGGGCGGAGGAAAAATTTCTTTCGCCGAAAAAAAATTGCCCGGCTTACCGGACGTTCGCGCAGTGATTTACATTGCGAAGGAAAAACCGACTCCGAAAAAATTTCCGCGCAAAGCCGGCACTCCCCCAAAAAATCCGTTATAAAAAAATTCCCCGCGTTTCGACGTGAGGAATTTTTTTTGTGACGATTTCCGATAATCGCCGATTATTTCATAAACTCCGTTACCGTTTTTTCCAACATATCCGCATATTTTTTCCAATCGGTTTTATTTTCCCAAGTCGTATTTTCGGTTATTTTTTCAAACTTTGAAATTGATTCGTCGTCGGAAGTGAATTGTCCGTTTTCCAAAGTCAAAACGCGAAACAATTCGATTAAACCTTCCAATCTGCCGGGCGTGTTGAATTTTCCCGTGTCCGATGTGACTTCGCGATTGTCGATAAGTAACGGTAAAACAAAAAAAGCAAACTTCGTCAAGAAATTTGCTTTCGATAAAATTTATTTTGCGTCAAAAAATTTTTCAATGTACCTGATTCAATCTGTCGATGTGGAAAGTTCCGGATTCGACTTCACGACGGTGACAATGCGGACATTCATTCGCGATAATCCCGGTGTAGCCGCAAACCGGATCTCTGTCCACCGGGTGATTGATTGAAAAATATCCCATGTTCGCGTCGTGCATTGCCCGGACGACAGCCTCGAACGCGGAAATATTTTTCGTCGGGTCGCCGTCCATTTCGATATAAGCGATGTGTCCGGCATTTTCCAGCGCGTGATAAGGTGCTTCGATTTGAATTTTATCGTTCGCGCAAATGTCGTAATAAACCGGGACGTGACTGGAATTTGTCATGTAACCTCTGTCGGTCACGCCTTTAATCACTCCGTAGCGTTTGCGATTCGCCCGTTGAAATTGTCCGGCGGTGGACTCTGCCGGCGTGCCGAACGTCGTCCAATTCCGTTTTTCTTTCGCCGTGTAATTGTCCGTGCGTTGACGAAGGTGGCTGACGATTTTTAAACCGAGTTGTTGCGCCTCTTCGCTCTCACCGTGATGCTTTCCGATTAAAGCGACAAGACATTCGGCAAGACCGCAAAAACCGATTGAGTAGGACGCGTGTTTCAAAACTTCGCCGATTTTGTCGCCGGGTTTCAATTTGTCCGAGCCCATCCAAACGCCCTGCCCCATGAGGAACGGATAATTGTAAACGTGTTTCTCTTCAATCGTCTTGGAGCGGAACAAAAGATAATCGTGAGAAATATTTATGTACTTGTCATAGAGTCGGAAAAATTCGTTGATGTCGCCCTCAGCCTCAAGCGCAAGTTTCGGAAGGTTAATCGTGACGAAAGAAAAATTTCCGCGCGAGCCGGACTCTTCCGCGCCGTTCACGTTCGACATGACGCGGGTACGGCAACCCATCGTCGCGACGTATGAATTGTAATCGCCGGGCTTGTAGTATTGCAAATTATACGGCGCATCGAGATTGACGAAGTTCGGGAACAATCTTTTCGCGCTGACTTTGCAAGCTTGCCGGAACAAATCATAATTCGGATCGTTTACGTTATAATTCACGCCGTCTTTGAGTTGGAAAACGGAAATCGGGAAAATGGGAGTTTCGCCGTTGCCGAGTCCGGCCTCAATCGCGTTCAAAACTTCGCGGGTTGCCAGCCGACCTTCCGGGCTTGTGTCCATGCCGTAGTTAATCGAGCTGAAAGGTACTTGAGCACCGGCGCGGCTGTGAAGAGTATTAAAATTATGAATGAGTGCTTCCATTGCCTGATGAGTTTCCTCTTCAACGTCGCGGCAAGCTTGGAGATAAATTTTTTCCGCAATTTTTTTCGAGCCGACGATACCGGTTAAATTTTCAACCGCCGCCGGATTTTCCGTTTCGGAATAAGTGCAGATGTCAAAATTTATTTCGCCGTTCGGAGTGATGTCGCAAAATTCGCAGGCGCGCTCCAAATCGGACTTGAGAATTTTTTTGAAAGATTTTCTCACGCCCTCAGCCATCGCGTAATCGAAAGCGTTAATGGATTGTCCGCCGAACATATCATTTTGGTTTGATTGAATGGCGATACAGGCAAGGGACGCGTAGGAGCGAATGGAATTGGGTTCGCGCAAAAATCCGTGACCGGTGGAAAAACCGCCGTGAAAAAGTTTCAGCAAATCAATTTGACAGCAATTCAAAGTGATGAGCGAAAAATCTTTGTCGTGAATATGAATAAAATTTTCTTTGTCGGCGCGTGCAAATTCTTCCGGCAAAACGTAATTGTCGGTAAAATATTTCGCGCCCTCCGCACCGAGTTTAAGCATAATTCCCATTGACGCATCGGTGTTTATGTTTGCGTTGTCGCGTTTCAAGTCGGAATCAATCGAGTCGGCGAAAAAAATATCGCGGTAAGTGTCCATCAATTTTTTCTGTGCCGTCCTTCTCTGCGCGTGACGCTGACGATACATTATGTATTGCCGGGCAACGTCAAAAAATCCGTAGGCCATCAAAGATTCTTCGACGCGATCCTGAATTTCTTCAACGCCGATGCTGTCATGATCCGCTATGGCAAATTCTACGGCGTTCGTCACTCGTTCAACATCGCCGCGCTCAAGTCTGTATTCCGGTTTTCCCGCGTCGCGGTTTGCTCCGACGATGGCGTTAAAAATTTTTTCGCGATCGTAACTCACCGTGTTCCCCGAACGCTTCGTTACGGTTTTTAACTTCATCGCACACTCTCCTCTCACAAATACCGCTCCCCAAAAATTGGAGAGTGCCGATATTCTACCGGAGAAAAACTTTATTATCAAACTCATAAATCAAAGAAAACGGTACATTTCGGCGAAAAACCGGGAAAAATGCGGGAAAACGGCGAATTTTGCCAACTCAATCCGATTTGACAAATCAAAAACATTTACAAAGCTTGATTCAACCGGTAAAATTAAAAAAAATTTAAGGTGTGGAAAAAAATTTTTTCGGGAGGTAAAAAAATGGACAGCAAAGTTTTGTTTAACATTCAGTACGGACTTTTTGTTTTGAGCTCCAAGTCCGAAGAAAAAGACAACGCCTGTATCATCAACACGGTTATGCAGGTCACCGCCGCTCCGGTTTCAAAAGACAGAATTTCCATTACGGTAAATAAATCAAATTTCACGCACGATTTAATCGCGAAGTCGAAAAAATTTACCGCGTCGATTATCGACGAGTCTGCAACTTTTGATTTGTTCAAGCGTTTCGGATTTCAAAGCGGCAGGGACGTAAATAAATTTGACGGGTTCGACAAAGTGAAACGCACGGCGAACGGAACGCTTGCAATTACCGAAGGAACAAATTCCTACATCAGCGCGGAAGTCATTCAACAAGTCGAACTCGATACCCATTCAATTTTCATCGCGGACATCGTTGACATGGAAAAACTTTCCGACGTTCCGTCCGTGACTTACAATTTCTATCAGTCGAACATCAAACCCAAACCGGCTCCGGCAGGAAAAACCGCCGACGGAAAAACTGTTTGGCGTTGCAGAATTTGCAATTACGAATATGTCGGCGAAGAACTTCCGGACGATTTCATTTGCCCGATTTGCAAACACCCGGCATCCGATTTTGAAAAAGTTTCTCCCGCTCCTCCGGCACCGAATAAACTTGCAGGAACAAAGACGGAAAAAAATCTTTGGGAAGCGTTCGCCGGAGAATCGCAAGCCCGGAATAAATATACTTACTTCGCGTCCGTCGCAAAGAAGAACGGCTACGAACAAATTGCCGCTCTTTTCCTCAAGACGGCTGAGAACGAAAAGGAACACGCAAAACTTTGGTTCAAAGCTCTCGGCGAACTCGGCGACACGGCAGAAAATCTTTTGCACGCGGCCGAAGGCGAAAATTTTGAATGGACGGATATGTATGCACGAATGGCGCGTGAGGCCGACGAAGAAGGTTTCCCGGAACTTGCCGAACAATTCAGAGGGGTTGCGGCGATTGAAAAACATCACGAGGAACGCTATCGCAAACTTTTGCACAACGTCGAGATGAAGGAAGTTTTCAAAAAAGCCGGCGTACAAATTTGGGAGTGCCGGAATTGCGGACACATCGTCACCGGAACGTCCGCGCCGGAAGAATGTCCGGTTTGCAAACACCCGCAAAGTTTTTTTGAGATTAACGCGGCAAATTATTAAGAAGTCGGAGGTTTTTTCAAAGTGGCAAAAAATAAAGTTTTCGCATTTCTCGGACCTCATTGCTCCGGAAAATCCACAATGGTTTCTCAGCTCATGTCGATGGGCATCCACTATGTCCCGACGATTACGACAAAATATTTTGATGATCGTTACGCTTACAAACGCAGACTTTTTCGCACGGTCAAGCCGGAAGAATTTGCCGCCGAAAAATTTATCGTGAACACTTCCTATCAGGGCAGCTCCTACGGTTTGCGCAAAGAGGACGTTTTGCAGTCTTATCAGCAACATAAAATCAGCATAATGATTATGATGGATCCGGCCGGGATAAAACAACTTTCAAAATTTATAAATCAAGATTTGGTTTCAATTTTCCTGATGATTGACGACAATGCTTTTGTCGAAAGAATGTTGCGTACCGGTTGCTCGAACGACGAAATAAAATATTACGTCGATTCTGCGGAAACGAACAAGGAATTTGAAAATTGGAAGGCGACCGATTTTGTCGTGAAAAATGTTTCGACTGCCCGCGTCGCTCTCGAACAAATTCTTTCGATAATGGGATTGGTAACTCTCGTGTCACAATCCGACTTCGACAAGTTGGTTAAGTGACAGATCGTCCGAAAATAAAAAAGGAAAATAAAAACTCGTATCGAAAAAAATTCGTGCGAGTTTTTTTGGTAAAAAGGAATGATTTAATGAAAGCTTTGTATCTGGACTGCGCGTCCGGCATCAGCGGAAATATGTTTCTCGGCGCGTGTATCCAACTCGGCGTGCCGGAAAAATTTCTTCAGACCGAATTGGAAAAATTAAATATCTCCGGCGAATATCATCTCGAAATTTCCGACGTGAACAAAAACGGAATAGGTGCGTCGTATGTCAACGTGAAACTTTTGAGTGACTTTGAACCGGAACACGTTCACCGGCACGCCTCGAACATTCGCAGGTTGCCCCGACAAATTACCGGACACACTCACCGGACTATGGCGGACATTCGCGAAATTATCGATGCGTCAGATTTAAAAAATTCCGTCAAGCAAAAAGCTCTGTCGATTTTTTCCGTCATCGCGACAGCCGAAGGAAAAGTTCATGCACTGCCGCCGGATAAAGTTCATTTTCACGAAGTCGGTGCGGTCGATTCGATAATTGATATCGTCGGTTGCGCTCTCTGTTTGGATTGGCTCGACGCGGAAAAAATTTTCGTTTCCAAAATAAATGTCGGCGGCGGGTTCGTCCAATGTGCGCACGGACTCATGCCGGTTCCGGCTCCGGCGACTGCGGAGCTTTTGCAGGGGTTCAAAACTTTTTCGTTCGGCGCGGAAAAAGAGTTGACCACTCCGACCGGCGCGGCGATTGTAAATTCTTTGGCAGAGTTCAGCGCAAGTTTGCCGGAAGATTTTATTTCGGAAAAAATCGGTTACGGTGCCGGCACTTTGGATTTGAAAATTCCCAACGTACTCAGAATTTATTTCGGAGAGTTCGGCGGCAAAGTGCAAAGGCATTTCGTCAAACTTGAAACGAATATCGACGATATGAACCCGCAAATTTACGGCAGACTTTACGAAAAACTTTTTTCAGCCGGCGCGGTCGATGTTTGGACGACGAATATTTACATGAAAAAAAATCGTCCGGCGCAAACTCTTTCCGTCCTCGTTGACGACGAACACCGCGAAGAGTGCACAAAAATTATTTTTGAGGAAAGCACGAGCATAGGTATCCGCGTAATTCATGTTGACGACAGAATTGAGGCGGCGCGGAAATTTGCGAAAGTCGAAACGAAATTCGGCGAAGTGCAATGCAAAGTCAGCGCGTATGACGGAAAAATTGTTTCGATAACTCCGGAGTATGAGGACTGCCGGCGACTTGCCGAAAAAAATAATGTGCCGCTTAAAATCGTTTGGTTGGAAGCTTTGACAAAACAGAGGGAGCGTTTGGGCTGAAAGATGATTGTATCCGTAACAAAAATTCCGGAAAATTTGAAAGTCGAAAAAATTTTTGAGGACGAAATAATTCGTGCGGCTGATGTCGTCGGAAAAATTTACGGCGCGGAAAATTCCGAACTCGACGTAATTTTCACGACCGACGAAAAAATTCACGAATTGAACAAAAAATATCGCGGCACAGACAGACCGACGGACGTTTTGTCTTTCGCCTTCCGGGAAAGCGACGAACCGGAAATTTTGAATCCGGAAATTGAAATTCTCGGCGAAATTATAATCTCCGTCGAACGGGCGAAAATTCAAGCAGAGGAATACGGACATTCGATTTTGCGCGAAATGGTTTTCCTTTCGGTTCACGGAATGTTGCACCTGCTCGGCTACGACCACATGGAGGAGGAAGAGCGAATCGAAATGGAGAACGAACAAAATTTTGTAATGTCGAAACTTGGAATCGGGAGAGACTTTAAATGAAGAAGAAAATTTTTTTCAGACCGGAGTATGTCGAAAAATTTCAATGCGACGGACAAAAATGCAAGGCGCACTGTTGCAGAGGTTGGCGCATAGACATTGACAAAAAAACTTACAAGAGCTACGAAAAGTTGAGACCGAAAGCGGCGGCAAAAGAAATTACTTCAAAGATAAAATTTGACGACAAAATCGACAAATATGTCATCGCACTCGACGAAACCGGAAGTTGCCCGTTACTGGACGAAAATAATTTTTGCATCATACAAAAAAAGCACGGCGAAGATTATTTGTCGGTCACCTGTCAAACTTATCCGCGAAGTGTTTATAAAATCGGTGACGTTCATGAAATATCTTTGTGCGTCACTTGTCCGGTTGCCGCAGAACTCATACTTTTGCAGAAAGAACCGATTAAGTTTGTGGAAAATGAAATGCGTATGCCCGGTGCCGGTAAAGTTACGTTCAGAAATATAAGACCGGAAAACGGACTGACTTCCGAACATATTTTTACAACTCAAAAGGCGGCAATTTCAATTCTTCAGGAGCGACGTTTGACGATTGAACAAAGGTTGGCGGTACTCGGTTTTTTTCTCGACAAACTCGACGAACTCATGACTTCCGGTAAAGTCGAAGAAATTTCAAACCTCGTCGAATTTTACACGTCGGAAAAATTTATTTCCGAACAGGTGCCGGAATTTTTGTCTGCCGTTCGATTCGACGTGGCACAATTCGTAAAAATTATGATGGGCGTTTTGGAAAGTTTGTACGGAAAAAAATCTCCGTTTCAACGTGAGAATACTTTTTACCTTGAATCTTTTACGAATGTTTTTCAAATTGTCGCAAACGAAAACGGAGCGGTTTCCGTTGCCGATGTCGCCAAAAATTATATGACATTGAATCAAGCGCGAAAAAATTTTACAAATCTCTTTGATACACTCTTTGAAAATTACATCGTCAACGAATTTTTTTATAAATTCTATCCGTGGAAAAATGAAGGAGATCACTCAATCCGAAAAAATTTCGCTGTCCTCCTTGCCACATACAAGATTATCGAAACTTTTACGTTCAGCGTCACGGTATCCAACTATCAAAAATCTGACAGTGTTTTTGCCGGATTGATTGCCAGATACAAACCGAATATAGTGATTATGATTTCAAATCTTGCTCATTTCATTGATCACAACGCCGCATACATTCAAACAATCGAAAAAAATTTTGAGAACAACGACGACACTTTAAAAATCATGTCCGCATTTTTGCAGACAGATTAAACTTTGGAGATAATATGGACAAAGAATTTTTTTTCCGCCCGGACTACGTCGAAAAATTTCAATGCGACGGGCAAAAATGCAACTCGCTTTGCTGTAAGGGGTGGAATATCGACATTGACGAAGAAACTTACAAAAATTATTCGAGGTTGCAACCTGACGCGGCGGCGAAAGACATCACGTCGAAAATAATTTTTTCCGAAGAGAGAAATTCCAAAATTGTCGTGATGAACGAAAAAAATTTCTGCCCGTTCCTGACGGAGGACAAACTCTGCATAATTCAAAAAACTTACGGCGAAAAATTTTTGTCGGTTACTTGCCGGACTTATCCGCGCAACCCGGTTAAAATCGGCAACATTTTGGAAATGTCGTTGTGCCTTACCTGCCCGGTCGCCGCCCGATTGATTCTCCTTCGCGAAGAGCCGATTGCGTTTGAAAAATCTGACGTGATACCGGATTTCGGAAGGATAATGACTTGCAAAGTTACCGCGTCCGAAAATTTTTCCGGGTTGATTGTCGAAACTCAAAAGGCGGCAATTTCAATTTTGCAGGAGCGAAAATTAACCGTCGATGAAAGGTTGGCGGTACTCGGATTTTTTCTCGACAAACTCGACGAACTCATAAACGCCTGGAGAGCGTCGGAAATTTCAAACCTCGCCGAATTTTACACGTCCGAAAAATTTATTTCCGAACAGGTGCCGGAAATTTTATCAGGGATAAAATTCAATCCGGAAGAGTTTATCCGGTTCATGCGCGACAATGTTCTGGAAATTCTTTACGACAAAAAATTAAAATATCACGGCACGAAAAATCTTTTCCTTGACGCGGTAGAAGATGTCCTTAAAATTAAGTCCGGCAATTCGATTTCGGAAGTCACCGAAAAATATTTGAGCCTGAACGGGGAGCGAAAAAAATTTGTCCGGTACTTCGCCGGGATTTTTGAAAATTATCTCGTCAACGAATTTTTTTACAACCTCTATCCGTTCCGGCTGAGAGGTTCCTCGTCGATACGAAAAAATTTCGCCGTATTCGTCGTGAATTACAAAATTATCGAACTTTTTACTTTCTGCGTGATGATGTCGATGTTCAAAAATGTTCCCGGCAAAAATTCTTTTCTGACGGAGGACAACAAAACAAACGTCGTGCTGATGATTTCCAACCTCACAAACTCAATCGACCATAACACGGAGTACGACGGCACGATTGAAACTTTTTTCGACGACGAAGAGGACACTTTGAAAATTATTTCCACATTTTTGCAAACGGAAAGGGAGAATTTATTTTGAATTACAAATCCGGATTTATCGCGGTTATCGGTCGCCCGAACGTGGGAAAATCAACTTTGGTGAATAAAATTATCGGGCAAAAAGTTGCCGCCATGTCCGACAAGCCGCAGACCACGCGCAGTCGAATAAGATGTATTTTGACGCGGGAGGACGCGCAATTTATTTTTCTCGACACGCCGGGAATACACAAGCCGAAATTCAAACTCGGCGAACATATGTTGAAGGCGGCGGAAGGAACTTTAAAAGAGGTTGACGTAATTTTTTTTGTGACGGACGCGTCGGAAAAATTCGGCGGCGGCGAAAAATATATTTTGGAGCGGCTGGAAAATGTTACCGCGCCGGTAATTTTGGCGATAAACAAAATTGATTTGCTCGACAGGGAAAAACTTTTGCCGATAATCTCCGCTTATTCGGAGCGTCGAAATTTCGCGGCGGTCGTCCCGATAAGCGCGGCGGACGGTACGAACGTCGAAGAGCTTTTGGACGAAGCGAAAAAATTTTTGCCGGAAGGACCGAAATATTACCCGGACGACACTTTGACGGATCAGCCGGAAAGATTGATAATCGCCGAAATGATACGCGAAAAAATTTTGCACGTCACGGAGGACGAAGTGCCGCACTCAATCGCCGTTGACATTGAAGAAATTTCCGAACGCTCGAAAAAATCGACTTACATAAGAGCGATAATTTATGTCGAACGCGAATCGCAAAAAGGAATTTTAATCGGCAAAGGCGGCGGGCTTTTAAAAGTCGTCGGACAAAATGCGCGCCCGGAAATTGAAATGTTGCTCGGCAAAAAAGTTTTCCTGGACTTGTGGGTTAAAGTCAAACGAAATTGGCGAAACTCAGCCGGAGCGATTCAAAATTTCGGATTGAGTGCGCCGAAAGATTAGGGCGTGTCGGTAAAGACGAACGCACGCCGATGACGGTTATTTTTTCTTGAAATATGTACGATATTCCTGCGAAATTTTTCCTCGTCGGACGAAAAAATTCCACGTCACGTCGCACATTCTTACTTTACCGACACACCCCGGTCGGTGATAACTTTTCCGGCACGAAAAAATAAAATCCTCAAAGGGTTTCAATTACCCTTCGAGGATTTTTTATTTCGGTTCGTGAAAAATTTTTGCGTCCGAATTATTTTTTCTTCTTGCCTTTCGTTCCGGACAAATCGGTTGCGTCTTGATAAGTTGCGACTGCGTGTCTGTAAACTTTCATAACGTCCTCGCCGAAGTCATCGGAGAGAAGTTGAATTTCGATGCAACGACCGCTTTTGGTACGGAAGAAAGTTGCCGCGATTTGAGAGTCGGCAACCAAAGTTCCTTCGACTTCGCCGTTGTCGTCCAGTACGTCAATTTCTTTTGCCGTCAAAACGAAAACGCCTTTAATGTCCTTGCTGATGTTCACGAGTTCGGCGACTTCGTAAGAGTTGGCTTTCTTCAATTTGTCGAGATATTCATCAATGACTTTTTTGGAAGCTTTGTTGAAGTCCGGCACATCGTCGTTTTTGAATGCGTCGAGCTTGACTTGTATACCGCGCAAAATTTTTATCCCTTCGCTTTGATAGACGAGAGTTTCGCCCTTCTCGTCAGTCGGATTCACGACGACAACCGGATTGGGCGGACAAACCATTTTGAAACCGAAAACTTTACTGGTGTATTCGGTCAAAGTGTTTTGCTCCGGTTGAGTTGCAGTCGGTGCCGGTTGTTCGGCTTGAGGTTCTGCGGCAAAAACCGTTGCCGTGAACAAGGTGAGCAACATTGCCGTCATCAAAAAAAGTTTTTTCATAAAATTTTCTCCTCCAAATTCAATTTTCGTTTAAAAATTTTATTGTCTCCGAAATAATTTCGTTGACGGTCGAATTTCTTATTTCGCTCCGGGTGCCGGAAAAATTGTATTTCTTCACAAAACATTTTTTTCCGTCGCTGATTCCGATGTAAACCAAACCGACAGGTTTTTCCGGAGTGCCGCCGCCCGGTCCGGCAATTCCGGTTGTACTCAGCCCGATGCCGGTTTTAAAAATTTCCCGGACGTTTGTCGCCATTTCGCGTGCCGTTTCCTCACTGACCGCGCCGAATTTTTTCAACGTGTCCTCTTTGACGCGAAGGACGGAATTTTTTATCCGGTTCGAGTAGGAAACGATTGAGCCTTCGACGTAAGCGGAGCTGCCGGGCGTATCGGTCAACCTGCCCGTCAAAAGTCCGCCGGTGCAGGATTCGGCACAGGCAACAGTTAAATTTTTTTCGGCTAAAATTTTTCCGAGTTGCTTTTCCAAAAATTTTTACTCCTCATCAATTCTTTCCGCCGCCACGTCGTAAACAAATCCCGCCGTGACTTTTACGCGGACAATGTCGCCGGGTTCACTCAAGCTGTCGTTTTCGATATAAAATTGTCCGTCAACTTCCGGAGCCTCGCGATAGGAACGACCCGCCGCAATTTCCGACGACTCCCTGTCGCGTCCCTCAATCAGCACGTCAAATTCTTTTCCGACAAGACTTTCGTTAATCTCCTGCGAAATTAAACTTTGTACACTCATCAATTCGTGATAGCGTTCCTGCGCCACGTCCTCCAAGATTTGCCCGTCGAGTTCGTAAGCGGAAGTCCCTTCCTCCGGCGAATAAACGAATACGCCGACTTTGTCCGGACGAATTTCTTCGACAAAATTTTTGAGCGTTTGAAATTGTTCGTCCGTTTCTCCGGGATAGCCGACAATGAAAGTTGCGCGAAGTGAAACGCCGGGAATTTTTTCCCGAATTTTTTTAATCAGCTCCGTGACGGATTCGCGAGTGTCCGGGCGGCGCATACTTTTTAAAATTTCGTTGTCCGCGTGTTGCAAAGGCAAATCGACGTACTTGCAAATTTTCGGTTCGTTCGCGATAACGTCAATCAAATCGTCGGTGAAATTTTTCGGATAGGAATACAAAATTCTGATACGGAAAACTTTTTCGACTTTGACGAGTTCGCGGAGCAAATCGGCAAGTCGCGGTTCGCCGTAAATGTCGCGCCCGTAATTTGTCGTGTCCTGCGCGATTAAATTTATTTCCTTCACGCCTTCTTCTGCAAGCTTGGCGACTTCCTCACGAATGTCTTCAATCGTCCGGGAAATTTGTTTCCCGCGAATCAACGGAATGGCGCAGAACGAACAGCGATGATCGCAACCCTCGGCAATTTTGACGTAAGCGGTATAATCCGGCGTGGTGCGAAGTCGGGGGGTTTTTGCACCGTAAATAATTTCGTTGTCCCCGATTAAAATCACGCGATTGCCGGCTAAAGTTTCGTCAATCGCCTCCATGATTCTGTCCCAAGCGTTCGTGCCGATAATCGCGTCGATCTCCGGCATTTCGTCCAAAAGTTCTTTGCGGTAACGCTGACCCAGACAGCCGGCGACGATGAGCGAACGACAACGCCCGGACTCTTTGTAGTCGGCAAAAGTCACGATGTTGGTAATTGCTTCCTCTTTCGCGGAGGCGATAAAGGCGCAAGTGTTTACGATTAAAATATCCGCTTCGGACGGATTCGGGGTGATTGTCACGCCGTGCGACTTCATGATACCGAGCATAACTTCCGTATCGACCAAATTTTTCGCACAGCCCAAACTGATTATTCCGGCTTTCAAAATTTTCTCTCCTCAAAAAAATATTCGTATGCGGCAACAACTTTCAATTTTCGTTTAACTCAATCGAGTGTCAAAAGGATGCAACGTCACGTTGCCCGGCTTTCAATGTAAAATTCTCCTTAAAAAAATATTTCACTTCAAACGAATGTGTTTAACCCACCTGTCCAAAAAATCTGCGCGTTGACTTTCCGAAAAATTTTCCGAACGATTCAACAGCACCAAATTTTTACCGGCAAAAGTTTTGTAAGCGATGGTGTCCGGGTTCGTCGGTATGAAATAAAATCCGTTTCGGCGAAGTGTCATCTGCGCCTCGTCACTCAANTTTCGTCCTTCGTCGTTATTCCGACTCCGGTCAAAAGGTAGGACGTGCCGTCTGCGGGATAAATTATCTTCAGCGGATAGCCCTGCGAAATGTATCGGAGCGTTTCACTTTCGACGGCAACCGAAATATCCGTTTCGCCCATGCCCGCCTGCCGGACCGGATTCGACAAATACCGGGCGTACTGGACAATTTTCGGGTGAAGTCCGCGCAAAATCGAATAAGTCGTCGCGTCGCCGAATTGCCCTATCATTTGGAACATTAAATTTGATGACGCATCGGCGGCAAGAAAATCGGTAATGCCGACCCGAATATTTTTCGCGTTCGCCAAAGCAATCCAAGTGTCCGGAATTTCTTTGAGCGTCTTTAAAAAATCTCTGTTCACGCAGAAGATAACCGGATCGTACCAAATGCCCGTCCACCTTGCGCCTTCGTCTTTGAAAATATTTTTTACCGCGTCATTTTTTTCCGAAGTGTAAGGGTTGAGCAAATTTAAATTCGCCGCCCGATTTAAAATTTCGCTGTCGGCAATAACCGCGTCAACCGTTTGAACGACGGCAGGATCTGAAACGGAATCATCTTTGACTTTTTGGAGCAATTCTTTTCCGGGAAGGGGAACAAAATTTATGCGAACATGATTTTCCTGCTCGTAAGTTTCCGCCAAAATGACAGCGGTTTCCGCCGGCAAAGTCGTGTAAACCGTCAGCTCTGTCAAAGGAACGCCGGAAGTTTTTTTGTCCGCACCGACCCGATAAGCCGTGCCGGCCGCCGCCGCGAGTACGAGCATGAACACGGTCAAAATTAAAATCGTATATCGCCGCATGACTTCACCGCCCGAAATTTTTTTTCACTCAAAAAATTTTTTACCAAATCTTTTTCATGATTGTACGATAATTTTCGTTCAGATAATTTATCGCGATGTTGAAGAAAGTGTAAATCAAATCGCCGTCAATTTCTTCGCCGGGATTGGTGAAACAAATATCGAAAATGATACTGCCGTCCGGAGCGCAATAAATTTTGAACGGTTTATATTTTGCGTTCTCCTCGTTGAGGAAACTCAAAACTTCTTCCGCGTTTTCGTCGGTGACTGCTTGCGGAGAAATTTGCACGCGGATAATCGAAAAAATCGTGTTGTCGAACATTACGATTGTCGGGAGCTGTTGCCCTTCAACGACGATGTGAGAACGGAAAATCGCAATTTCCCTGTCGTTTCCTTCCGGCTCGTCGAAAACAAACGAATCAATTTCTTTTTCTTTCAGGTAAGCTTGAAAATTTTCGGCCTTTTTATTCATGGTTAAGTCCTCCTTTTTTAATTCGGGATTTCAAAAAAAAATTTCCCGACCGGGTAAATTTTAATGATTCTTTGTCCCCGCGTCAAGAAAGATATTATTAAATGTTTCTTACAAAAAATTTTATTCTTCGGTCTCCGGTTCCGGCTCAACCTCTTCCGGTTGTTCGGAAGGTGCGGCGTGTCCGGTTAAAGAGTCGCGAATTTTATTTTCAATCTCCGTTGCCTTCTCCGGATGTTCGAGCAAAAATTTCTTCGCGTTCTCTCTGCCCTGTCCGAGCCGTTCGCCTTTGTAGGAAAAATACGCGCCGGACTTGTCGATAATTTCCATTTCAACGCCCATGTCCAAAATACTGCCGGTGCGCGAATAACCCACGCCGTACATTAAATCAAATTCAGCCGTCTTGAACGGAGGAGCAACTTTATTTTTCGCGACTTTAACTTTCGTTCTGTTTCCGATAACTTCCGTACCCTGTTTAATCGCTTCGCCTTTGCGAACTTCCAAACGGACGGAGGAATAAAATTTCAGTGCGCGACCGCCGGTAGTCGTTTCCGGGTTGCCGAACATGATGCCGACTTTTTCGCGAATCTGATTTATAAAAATTGCAACCGTGTCCGTTTTGCTGATAACGCCGGCAAGTTTGCGCATCGCCTGGCTCATCATTCGCGCATGAAGTCCGACGTGAGAATCGCCCATGTCGCCTTCGATTTCGGATTTCGGAACGAGACCGAGTCGATAACAACCATGTCAACCGCCGCACTTCTTATCAGCGAGTCGGCAATTTCCAAACCCTGTTCGCCGGTGTCCGGCTGCGCGACAAGCAATTCATCGAGATCCACGCCGAGTTTTTTTGCGTAAACCGGATCGAGTGCGTGCTCCGCGTCGATAAATGCGGCGGTACCTCCCTGACGTTGCATTTCGGCTATCATGTGCAAAGTAACCGTCGTTTTTCCGCTTGACTCCGGTCCGTAAATTTCGATAATTCTTCCGCGAGGAAGTCCGCCGATTCCGAGTGCAACGTCGAGCGGCAAAATTCCGGTCGAAATTGCTTTAACGTCCATTCTTGCCGATTCGCCCATTCGCATTATCGAACCTTTGCCGAACTCTTTTTCAATCTGTTTCATCGCCGCCGCGAGTGCTTCTTTTTTATCCATTTCATAACTCCTTTTCCAATTAACGTCAGGGCAAAAGTATACCGGAATTTTGACGAATTGTAAAACTTGCCGGAGCGATTGGGTCGTGTCGGTAAAGACGAATACAATAAAAAAATTTTCAGCTTGCAATTTTTAAATTTTTTTTGCGGAGGCGATTTTCTCTCATTTTTGCAAATTCTTCTTCAGTAGTTTTCGGAATGTCGCTGTAATCAATTTCATCATCAGACTTCGGCGCGTTTGCGTAAATTTCTGCAAGTTGTTCCGCTGTCGGTTTCATTCCGCGTTTAAGTACCAAACTGCCCATAATATTCCTCCTGTTCATCTTTGTCGGCATATCGCGCTGAAATAATTCTATATTTTTCTCTGTGTTCGGTATAAATCACTGCCAAAATTTTTCCGACTTGACCGATTACTTTATATCTGTCTTCAAAATCGCTGTGAAGTTCATCATATTCTTCAATTTTATTATCATCGAGAAAAACCCAAGCTGCATTTTCAAATTTTATTTTATGTTTTTTAAAATTTTTTTCGGCTTTTTCATCGTCCCATTCAAATTTGTATTCTTCAATCTCAATTTCACTCATCAAATCACTCCGAAAAATTTCCTGAAACAATTTTAAAAAAATTTTTTCACCGCGTCAAATAAAAAAATCCCCGCGACATTTGCCGAAGTGATTTTTTTAAAACGATAATGTATTCAGCTTTGTTTCAAATTTCTTTTCCGCCGCAAAGTCCGGTGGTAAGTTATCGCGAAACGGTGCGCCTCATCTCTGATACGTTGCATTAAATAAAGTGCCGGACTTTCACGCGGCAATTCAACCGGTTCCGATTGTCCTTCGACGAAGATTAACTCGAATTTTTTTGCCAGCCCGACAACCGGCACGTCATGCCCGAACCCGCGAATAATTTCCAGCGCGGAACTCAGTTGCCCGGCTCCTCCGTCGATTACAACCAAGTCCGGCAATTCTTCCGCAGATAATTTTCCGTAACGCCGCGAAGTCACTTCCCGCATCGATAAAAAATCATCCGGCTTTCCCTCCGTCGAACGAATTTTAAATCGGCGGTAACTTTTTTTGTCCGGTACGCCGTCTTGAAAAACGACCATTGACGCGACAGTTTCCGAACCCTGTATGTGCGAGATGTCGAAACATTCCATTCGGCGCGGAAGTTTCGGCAGGTGCAAAAATTTTTTCAACTCTTCGACTGCGCCCTTCGTCCGGGCGTTTTGAAATTCCCGGCGCGCTTTCGTTTCCTCCAAAAATTTTTTCGCGTTCTCATTCGCCATTTCGACAAGCGAACGTTTCAAGCCGCGTTTCGGGACGAAAAATTTTGCGCCGAGTTGTTGCGACAAAATTTTTATTTCGTTCGCGTCCGGTTCGACGGGCAAAAAAATTTCTTTCGTGACTTGATCGCGCCCGACGTAATACTGTTTCAAAAATCCGGTGACGACTTCCGAATCCGTTTCATCTGCCGCGCCGCGCAACATAAAATTTTCGCGCCCGGTAACTTTGCCGTCGCGAACGAAAAAAATTTGTGCGCAAACTTCCGACTCGAAACGCGCCAAACCGACGGCATCCAAATCTCCGGAGTCGGTAACGATTTTTTGTTTCTCAGAAATTTTTTTCACGGAAAATAAAATGTCGCGAAGTTTCGCGGCAAGTTCAAAATTCAATTCTTCGGCGGCAATTTCCATTCGCGTCGTCAAATCTTTTTCGACTTCGCCGGTTCTGCCCTCCAAAAATTTTTCCGCCTCACGAACGAAATATAAATAATCTTCGCGGGAAATTTTTTCGACGCAGGGCGCGGAACAGCGTTTGATGTGATATTCCAAACAGGGACGCTTGGGAAATTTTTTGCAAGTCCGGAGAGGAAAAATTTTTCGCAAAAGCTCCAGCGTTTCCTTTACGGCAAGTCCGCTCGTATAAGGACCGAAATATTTTGAACCGTCGCGTTCAACCCGGCGCGTCAAAAAAATTCGCGGGAACATTTCGGCAAGCGTCAACTTCAGGTAAGGATAACTCTTGTCGTCCTTCAAACTGATGTTGTATTTCGGACGATGCTTTTTAATCAGGTTACATTCGAGAATCAATGCTTCGACTTCGTTCGGAAATTTTTTCAACCATTGCCCGGACTTTTGCACCGTGATTTTTTTGCGAATGAAAATATTGGCGCACACGATTTTTGAGGACGACAGCCTTGCCGACGTAAATAATTTTTCCGCGCGAATCCTTCATGATGTAAACGCCGGGAGAATCCGGCAGAGCTTTTAATTTTTCCTGCAACAAATCCGACACGAGAAAATCTCTCCCTTCCGGATTTATTTTGCGACTTTCAGAAAAAAGCGTCAAGCCCGGCGGCGAGAAAAATTTTTCGGAAGTCCTCCAAATCTTCCGGGTGCAAACCTTTCACGTCGGCAAATTCATAATCGCGCCCCAACATACCATATTTATTTTGCCCGAACTGATGAAACGGCAAAAGTTGTACACGTTTCGCGCCGACCTCATTCAATCGCCGGACAAACCCTTTCGCGTCGTCAATCGAATCGTTGCAGCCGGGAATGACCGGCAGGCGCGGCAAAACTTCCTTACCGATGTCGATTGCGTATTTCATGTTTCGCAAAATCGGAATGTTCGACACGCCGGTTTTTTCCTTATGCTTTTCCTCGTCCCAGTGCTTGATGTCGAACAGGAGCAAATCCAAATATTTTGTCACGCGTTCAAAAATTGCCGGTGAAGTGAAACCGGTTGTTTCGATTGCCGTGTGAATTTTTTCCGCCTTCAACGCCTTCAAAAGTTCGATTGCAAATTCCGGTTGCATTGTCGCTTCGCCGCCGGAAAGAGTTACGCCTCCGCCGCTCTCCTCGTAAAAAGGCAAGTCCTGCAAAACGATTTTCATTATCTCGGCAACGGTTTTCCGTTCTCCCTCAGGTTTGAGTGCGTGACCCGGACAGCGTTCAATGCAAATTCCGCGCTCGGAACAAACGCCGGCACCCGAACAAACTTTATGATTTATTTTTATTTCGCCGTCAAAATTTTTCACCGCCAAAGTCGGGCAACTCATCACGCAGGTATTGCAATGCAGACATTTTTTTTCGTCCCACAAAATTTGCAAGCGCGGCTCCTGCGATTCCGGATTGGCGCACCAAGTACATTTGAGCGGACAACCTTTGAAAAATACAACCGTCCTGATTCCCGGTCCGTCGTTTATGCTGAACTTTTGAATGTTGAAAATCATTCCGAAATTTTTTTCGCTCATCATTTTTCACCGCCAAAATTTTTTTGAATTATATCACGGCGGCAAAAATTGTAAAGGACGAAATTACAAACGGAATTAAAATTACTTTTGAACGAAAATTTTTGTTGACAATGCAAAATCAAAGTGTATAATCCGAAGTATAAAAATTGATTCGGAAAAAATTTTTTTGAGGGGCTGAGGACATGGAGAACAAAGAACACTTCGGAGAGTTGACCGAAAGAATGAAACTTTTCCGCGAAGAAGTTTTGGACGAAAAGCCGCACATCGACGCAGA
>CAJOFG010000002.1 GCA_905233965.1 uncultured Selenomonadaceae bacterium | reverse complement strand
AATTAAAAAGACGGTTGCAAAAATTGCTCCGAAATATAATTTAAAAAAAGTTACTCTGTTCGGCAGTCGTGCGTCCGGAAATTTTCGCGATGACAGCGACGTTGATTTGATTGTAGAATTTTCAAAGGATAAAATTGTTACGTTGATGACATTATCCGGGTTAAAAATCGATTTGGAAGATATTTTCGGTGTCGGAGTTGATATTGTTACGAGAGGCGGTTTGAAAAACAGTTTTTTGGAAATTGAAAAGGAAGTAAACATTTATGCAGCATAGTTTGCAAAAAATTGTAAAAGAAATTGATTCCGCAATAAAATTTTTGGGAGATATTTCACAAGAAATTTTTTTGCAAGACGAACTGTTACAAAATGCCGAATCAATGATTGCCATAAAAGTTGGAGAATTTGTAAAAAATCTGACTCAAGAATTCAGAGAAAACCATAAAGAAATTTCTTGGAAACAAGTTGCGGGTTTCAGGGATATAATCGCTCACAAATATGAAACTTTGGAAATGGAAAATGTTTACCTGACGATAAAAGAAGATTTTCCCGAATTGAAAAAACAAATCGAAAAAATTCTTGATAACGAGCAAAAATAAAAAAACCTCCGTCGGAGAAAAAACTTCGGCGAAGGTTTTTTTTGATATAAGGAGATTAAAGTTAATCGGAGAAAAAATTTTTCATCCGACTACGGAACTTCCGGTAAGAAAGAATTTATCAGGGGAGTTTGTAACCGTTGTTGTACATTGCATCTTGTTCTTTACGGGTCTTGTAAAGCTGTGTCGTGGTGTCAAGCTCTACATCGTCGAGGGTGAGGAGCTGACCTTTTGCAACGTCGCGACGCATTTTGGTCTTCTTGTTGATAAGACCGTAGACGACGTAACCTTTCGCGTAAGTTTCTTCAGCGGTTGCGATCGAGCCGTAAGTTGTGTATCCGCCGATACCGTCAATCGTTTCGCCGGCTTTCAAATCTTTCTTCGCAACGGTGATACATTCGCTGACCGGACCGGCAATCGGAATAATGGTAGGTTCGTGGTCGATGACGAGTTTCGCAACGGTCAACGGAGTTTCGAGGTTGCAGAGGTGATAAGGACGATAGAGAGTCCAGAGCGGGCCGGGTCCCATGCTGTGATATTGCATTTGATAGGAAATTTCTTCATTGTCGGTGGCGACGGTTACGAATACGCCGGGCGCGATGCCGTTTACATATTCGACAACGCCGTGCTTGTTCAAAATGCCGCCGTCAGCTTTGAGTTTGAAAATTTCGTTCAACTCTTTAACGCCTTCGGTGCCGGGTTTGGTTGCCGGTCCGTGTCCGCCGATAACGTCCGGGATTAAGCCGGTTGCATTCGACATTGCAGTCATTTCGACCATTGTCTTTGTGCCGTCTTTAAACGCGCAAAGCATACGCGGACTCATTTTTCTGCGGGTTGCCTCTTCCAGAACGGTATCCGGATTGCAAGCGTAGTCGAGTTTGTTGTTTTTGCCTTTGCCCATAACGCGAACTTGCATACCCATAGCTTTTGCGAAGGAGTAAAGCTCCATGACCGCGCCGGGTTCGTCACCTGCGGAACCGGTGTAGATAACGCCGTTATCGTCGCCGAGTTTCTTCAACCACGAGCCGATGACAACGTCGGTTTCAACGTCCATCATGACGACGTGCTTTTTATTTTTCATTGCGTCGGTTGCAATTTTAACGCCGATCTCCGGAACGCCGGTAACGTCGATTGCACATTCGACGAGGTTTGCGTGAGAGATCAAATCCGCATTTTCTGTCGCGACGTATTTTCCCTGCTCCATGTATTTGTTCGCTTCTTCGAGGGAATTGGTCTTCGCGATGTCTTCGTCTTTGATTCCGGCGTAATGGAAAGCGTTGATGACGTTATCAAGTTTGATGTCCGCAACGATAGCCGGCATAATGCCTTTCATTCCGACCATTTGGCTGACCATGCCGCGTCCCATTTGTCCCGCGCCGACAAGACCGGTACGAATGATTTTGCCTTCCTCTTCGCGTTTTGCAAGTTTCGTGTCCATGTTCAACATTTTAAAAAAATCTCCTCTCACATTGAAAATTTATGTTGATAAAAATTTTTTTCCCTCAGAAAATTTCAATCGTCTGTTCGACTTTGATGTCGGATACCAAAAGCGGGTCGTCGCCTTCCAACATGATACAGCCGGGACGATCGGGTTCGTCTTTCCCCTTGAAAACCAAAGTGCAATGTCCGAGCGTGCGGAGGGTGCTTTTCGCCTCGTCGCCGATCGCGGTAATGGTGAAAACTTTGTCGCAGATAATGACGGTGTCGCCTTTCGCCGGGATAGCCAAGAGTTCTTCTTTGGTGTGAAGAACCGAAATATCTGCCAATTCGGGCGGCGCGTCGTCGTTGAAAATAATTATGAAGTTGGCATCCGGGTCTTCCAAAAATGCCAGCGCGTCATCTCCCCAGCCGGTAATCATGGCGTGATACTTCATAATTTTAAAACCTCCTTCCGTTCAGTCAAAATTTATTCGCCGATAATGACGACTTTGCACTTGCGGGGACGCGGGCGGGTTCTGTCGAAGTCAACGAAATAAATATAGCCGGTAGTACCCGCGCCGAGTTTTCCGTTATCGACTTCAAAAGTTTCGCTCGAACCGAGAATGGTTGCTTTCAAATGCGCGTCGCCGTTGAAAAGTGCCGTGCGATCTCCGCCGGGAAGATAGGCTTCGGCGTCCGGCCAAGATTCGACTGCTTTATAATGTTCTTCACCGGGATATACAAAATCCTCTTTTTTGAGATGATCCGGAACAATTTTTTTCAAAGCGTTGTTCAAATCGACTTGCAACGATTCCATTCCGTTCGGTTCGATGTCGTGCGCAAATTCTTCAAAAAATACCGCGCAGGTCGTATGCGGAGAAATTACCGTGCAAATTCCGTTCTTGATACCGCTGCTCTCAATCGCTTTGCGAACTTCCGGAGTGATGTTTATGAAAGTCGGATCGCCGCCTTTGGATTGCAATTTCAAAGTTTCTTTGTAAACCGCCATTTTGAAAACTCCTTCTCACGAATTTTTTTCTTTGTCGGCTTTAACGATAGCCGCCGCCATTTCGTCAACTCTGACAGCCGGGTCGGGAGCTTTCAAAATTCCGCTCGTTGCTCCGGTTCCGTCCGCGCCGAGTTTCACGACTTTGTAACAATCTTCCGCAGTGGTTACGCCGGACGCGATCATAATCGCAATTTCCGGATTTATTTTTCTGATTCTGTCGCAAACTTCGATGGTGTAGCTGTCGTCGGCGGTTTTTCCGGTTCCGATTAAATCTGTCGGTTCGCAAAGCAAAATATCCGGTCCGAGTTCGGCAACGGCTTGCCCTTCAACAACGGAGTCGGCACAGACAATCGTCAAAACGGAAAGTTCTTTTGCGCGCTGAATGGTTTTTGAAAGTTCGGCAAGCGTCATGGAATTTTCCGCATGATTCAGGAAAGTTGCTTCCGCGCCGGCTTCTTTCAAAGATTCCGGCAAGACGTGACCCATTCCGCGACCGGGTTTCAAAGATTCCATGTGTTGCGCGGTGACGATAATATTTTTGGTATTTTCTTTAATAAGTCTGATGTCGGCAAAGGGACAGGTGAAAAAAATCGTCAATCCGTATTTTTCCGCGACGGCATCTGACGCTTTCGCAAGAGCCAAAGATTTTTCACCGTAAAGATAAGATTTCGGATTCACCACGAGAAACGGTTTAAAATTTTTCGTCATGTCGTAACCTCCTCATTTCGTTTACCTTTTGTTAATCGGATATTACCACAGGTAATTTTATTTTGCAAGTTTTTTTTTGAAGAAATTTTTCCGGATAAAAATTTTTAATTACCGATTGTAAATCGGTGAAAGATATATTAAAATGACGCAAAAATAAAGGGAAGGAGGGGGATTGTCATGCAAGAGAAAAAGCAAGAATTTTTACATTTGACGATACAGAAAAAAATTCAGGAAAAAATGGAACCGCTCCCCTGTCACCCGTTCCGAGTGAGCGCGAACTTTGCGACGAATACGGAGTAAGCCGCCCGACAATAAGGAAGGCACTTTCCGAAATGGAACAGACCGGTTTGCTGTCGCGTATTCAAGGCAAAGGTTCGTTTTATATCGGAAACAAAGTTTCAATCGACTATTCCGATACCGATATGGGCTTGGGGCTCACTCAAACGCTGTTATCCTCAGGTAAGGTCACACACAGCCACGTTTTGAAACAGGAGACAGAACTTCCCGACTCAAAGCTTGCCGGCAAACTTAAAATTTCCGAATCGGAATTTGTTTTCCACCTTAAAAGATTGCGCTACGTCAACGAAGAAATTTATTCTTTGGCAGATGATTATATCCCGCTTAAAATTTGTCCCGGCTTGGTCGAAGTCGATTTTTCCTCAGCATCTCTTTTGAAAACGCTGGCACAGAATAATATTGTTTCCTATCGCGAGGACAAGATAATCGAATTTGGGAGAGCGTCCCCGATAACCGGCTTGCATTTGCGTTTGAAAAAAGGCGCGCCCATTTCGGTTACGCACATAACCGTTTACGACAAGGAAGGAAACATAGTTCTTTACGCAACGTCGAAGTCCGACGCTTATAAAAGTCGTTTTCACATCACGTCTTACACAAAAAGATAAATTTAAAATTCGACCGGAAAAGACAGCAGGTAAGGTCGAATTTTTTTATCGGGTAAACATTGACAAGTTACCACCGGTAAAGTATACTTCATTACAGGTTGTTATATCTTGAAAGTGAGGTTCGATAAAATGTTGACGAGAACGAAAGAAATTTTGACCGAAGCGAAAAAAAATCATTACGGCATTGTCGCTCCCGATTTTTGGGATTTGAACTCCGCCCGCGATTACGTTCAAACCGCCGAAGAGTTGGACGCGCCGATTTTGCTTTCCTTCGCGCAGGCACACAAACATTTGATTTCGTTGGAAGAGGCCGCCGCCGTCGGCAAACTCATGGCGGCAAGCGTCAAGGCTCCGATTGCACTTCATTTGGATCACGGCGAAGATTTCGACTACGTTAAAAGGGCGATTGAACTCGGATTTAATTCCGTCATGATTGATGCGTCGATGCATGACTTTGAAGAGAACGTTCGCTTGACGAAAGAGGCGGCAGATTTCGCACACGCTCACGGCGTGGACATTGAGGCGGAGATAGGACACGTCGGCGGCACGACCGAAAGTCCCACCGAAATGGAGGAAGTCGAAACGGTTTACACGACGGTTGAGGACGCGGTTAAATTCGCAGAAAAAACCGGCGTTGATTCTCTCGCCGTTTCAATCGGCACATCTCACGGCGTTTACAAGAACAATAAAAATCCGGAATTGAATTTCAAACGGCTGAAAGAACTTTCCGAAAATGTTCCCGTTCCGCTCGTACTTCACGGCGGCTCCGGTACCGGCGACGAAAATTTGAAGCGTTGCGTCAAAGAGGGCATTACCAAAGTAAACGTATTTACCGAATTTACCGTTGCCGCCCGCGACTGTGCCGCAAAAGTTGTCCGTGAAGATGAAAATTTGAAAAGCTACATGAAAATTCAAAAGGCGGCTGACGAAGGCATCAGAAACGTACTTCGCCACTACATCAATTTGCTGACGAAATAAAATTCAGTCAAAAAAATTTATCGAACATAAAAAAGACCGGAAACAATCCGAGAAAATTTTTTCCCGACCGTTTCCGGTTTATTTTATGTAATGAGGTTTTCAAAAATTGCGTTAAAACTTTTTTCCGATCAATTACGAATAAAGACCGATACTTGCAACATAAGCGATGATAACCGCAACCGGTCCGGTGATGACGCGGGAGTACAAAACTGCAGGGACACCGAGTTCGATTGTTTCCGGTTCAGCTTCGCCGAGCGAAAGACCGACAGGAACGAAGTCGCCGCCGACCTGCGCGTCAATCGCGAAAAGTGCCGGAAGTGCATACTGCGGAGGAATGTTGCCGAGACCGATTTGCACACCGAGAAGTGTACCGACGATCTGAGCGATAACCGCGCCCGGTCCGAGAACCGGAGAAAGGAACGGCATACCGCAGATTAACGAGATTATCAACATTCCGGGAAGGGTACTTGCCATCGGCGAAATTGTATTCGCGATAACGTCACCGATTCCGGACGCGCTGATGATACCGAGAATCATACTGACGAACGCCATGAACGGCAAAATACTTTTAATCGTGATGTCGATTGTTTCACGACCTGCCGCATAGAATTTGCTGACGACTCCGCCGATTGCGATACCGATTCTGGTGATGAGTCCCTTTTCTTTGCCGGCATTCATTTTTGCAATTTCTTCCTTTGCCTGCGCTTTGCTCTTCGGGGCTCCGGCTTCTCCCGGTTTGGGAGGAGTTTTTGCCGCCGACGCAGCGGACGCATCAGCGAGTTGAATACAAGATTCATCGACGGCGGAAACGTAAATATCCTCCGTGATGAATTTCGCGAGAGGTCCGGACTGTCCGACGGGCAGAACGTTGACGGTGAAAATTCTTTTCTTCGGATAAACTCCGCAACGGGCAGTGCCGCCGCAGTCAACTATCGCAACGAGAATTTCTTCGTCCGGAACGCCGGTTGAAAAACCGTCTACCGCTTCGCACTCCGTCATTTCCGCAATTTTTGCGGCGATCGGGTGGATACCGCCGCCCGTGACGCTTACTACTTTATTTCTGGTGGCATCGGGAACCAAAGTGAGAGGTCCGCCGAATCCGCCTTTACCTTTTGTAATTGTAACTGCTCTCATCTTCTCTTCCTCCTCTCATCAGTTTTTGCTGAGCATATGCAGATAAATTTTCTCTGTCACAATGCCGCGAATCAAGATAACGAGAACACCGACGAAGAAGTAGCGAACCGCCAAATCTCCGAGAGGAAGTCCGAGTTGAGTGACACCTGCGGCAATACCCATGTAAACGAACAACTCACCGCCGTTGGCGTGCGGGAAAAGTCCGGTTACCGGGTGAACAAAGCTGACTGCCGCGTCGTAAAATGCCGGTTTATATTTCTCTTCGACGAAACGTCCGAAAGTGTAACACATCGGGTTCGCAAGGAAGATAACAGCCAAAACCGGAAGGACGGTGTAACGGGTTACGGTATACTTCGTCGCCGTTTCGGCAAGACCGTTTACGCGATCTTCACCGATAAGTTTAATCAACGAGTTGACCGCCGTCATCATGACGACAACCAGCGGAATAATTCCGGTAACCCAGCCCGTGAATGTTGCGGCTCCCGCTTGGAAAAGCGAAATAAAGCCGTTCGCAAGAGTTGCTATAAATTCCACAAAAATCACCTGCTTTTTGTTCGGGAGCTTTTCGGCAAATTTTTATGAAAAGTTATTTGAAAAATTTCTTTTTGAGTATAACCGAATAAACTTGCCGATTAACTCCAAATGAGAAAGAACCTTAAAATTTTTTTGGTATAAAACTTTTTTCATCGGGTGCGAAAAAAAATCGTTCCGTCAATTTTCTTCGTCGTGACTTTCAACCTCCTTTTTCTTTTCGGAGGCAAGGCGCGCCTCCAGTGCTTCCAACGCTTGTAAATGCCCCTTGAACTTTTTGCGTTTCTTTTCGGGGAGATTACGATATTCTCCGGCGAGATCGTAAATGGTTTTTCCCGCAATGCCCGACATCTGCCGGAACCGGCTGAAAATTGTCATTCCCTCCATGATTTCACCGCCGACAATTTTTCCGTCCCGGTCACAGGCAATGATGACGATATGTCCGGCTCCGAACTTTCCGCGCATCGAACCTATTCCGAGATTGCCGAGTTTGTGCAGGCGACTGACCGCATTACGATACGCACGCACTTGCAAACGCATACCGATAAGTTGCATTACCATCAAAAGAAGAAGTATGCCGAAAATCGTCCGGATACTCATGTGACATTCTCCTTCCCTTTTTCAACTTTCGGTTTCACTTTTTTTTCATTTTCCGGATTATATCATACGAAAAAATTTTGGCAAATGTTTTTTTTCAAATTTTTTTCAGATTTTCGGTAAAAAAATTCCGACGGTTATTTTTTCCGTCGGAATCGGTGTGCGTTCGTTTTTGCCGATACTCTCTAAATTGAATTTTTGCTCCGTGCGAAACGGTAAACCCCGCTGCCGAATTTGCGCGGAGAAATTTTTTGCAACCGTTCAAAGTCCGGCGCGAAATTTTTTCCGTCAATCGCCGCACGATAAATTTTCGTCGTCAGTCCGACAACTTCCGGCGAATAATCCTGCCCTTCAATCCGGAGAGCCGACGCGCCGAAAAATTTTTGCAGGTACGGAAGCATACATAAATCTTTCGCAAAATAAATGTGCATATAACCGAATTGGTCTGCGCGGAGCGGATGAATTTCGCCGGCGGAATCTTCCAGCGCAAAATGTCTGTTCATAATTTCCGGCGTTGCGAAGTCATCAAAGCCCGGATAATAAAATTTTATGAAGTTGTGCCGGCAAGTCATTGACTCGTTGGAACCGTGAACGATAATTTCAATCGGCAAGTCGGAATTTTCGACGACTTCCCGGACTTGCGCGAAACTCAATTCAAGCGACGCGGTCGCGCCGGACACGCCGAGATTTTTTAAAAATTCCGCCGCCTCATGATTGAACAGGTTAAAAGACACGTCGGAGTGTATCGGCAAGTCGGAATTTTGTTTAACCAAACTCAACGCGCCCAAATTCCCGACGTTCACCCCGTCGAATTTTACGCCGGAAATTTTTTTCAACAGTTCCGCAAGTTCGCTCAACTCTTTATCTTGAGTTATGCGCGGCGTGTTCAAAAATATTTTCGCGCCGGACTCGTGCGCAAGCGCGACGGATTTTTTCAACTCGTCAAGCGTGAACGGTTTCAGCGGTTTGAAAACTTCGCCGCCGACGTAAATTAAATTCGCGCCGTTCTCAATCGCCGCCTTCGCGGAATCGAAAGTCGAAACGCGAACGCTTAAATCCGGTTTGCGCCCGGAATTTTTTATTTCCCGCTCCCCGTCGAAAATTTTTTTCACTTCCGGATCGTCAAAAGGAGTTTCGACAACTCCCGCGCTGAAAAATCGCGGCTCACGTTTTCCGCTCAGTCCGATGTCGTTTTTCGTCGGCGGTTTGAATGCAAAGACCGTCGAAAAATTTCTCACGCGTTTATCATAAAAATCTTTCCAAACTTCTTCGTCCGGCGTGTAACCGGTCGGGTCGGCAATGTACCTGTCAATTTCTTTCCGGTAAGTCGAAACGATTCGCGAAATAAATTCCGGCGGTCTCATTCGCCCTTCGATTTTGAAAGAGGTTATCCCGGCTTGAATCATTTCCGGAATGTTCCGCAACATACACATATCGTTCAGCGCGAGTTTGTGCGACGTGTCGTCGATGACTTCGCCGGTTTTTTCGTCAACGAATTTCCAAGCCCAGCGACACGGTTTGAAACAACGTCCGCGATTTCCGCTGTGCCCGAACGTCACGCCGGAATGTATGCACTGCCCGGAAACCGCGATACACATATCGCCGTGAATGAAATATTCAATCTCAATCCCGGTTTTTTCCTTCAACAATTTCGTTTCCGTCAAACTCAGTTCGCGCCCGACGACAATTCTTTTCACGCCGAATTTTTTCAACTCTTCGACGGCGTGAAAATTATTCGTGTTCATCATAACCGAAATGTGAATCGGAATTTCCAAGCCGAGTTTGTTAATCAAATTCACGACGGACAAATCTTGAACAATCAGCGCGTCCGGTCGAATTTCGTTGAGGAAGTACAGATAATTTTTGAGCGGTTCGACTTCTTCCGCGCTGATTAAATTGTTCAAAGTTATATCGAGTTTCACGCCGCGTTCGTGCGCGTACTCGACGGCGGCTTTCAACTGTTCGTCGGTCAAGTTGAAGTCGTCTTTGTGAACGCGCATATTGAAATGTTTTCCGCCGAGATAAACCGCGTCCGCTCCGGCATCAATCGCGGCGGTAAATGCGTCCCAAGTTCCGGCAGGTGCCAAGAGTTCAACAGAATCACGAGTCAATGACATTTAAAAAAACTCCTTCCGAAAATTTCTTGCAAAAATTATATCACCGGGCGCGCAGGCTTGCAATATTTCCGGGCGGCAAGTAAAATTTCGGCGTGTCGTAAAAAAATTTTTGGTACCGGTAAATCAGATGAAGATAAAAATTTCCAATCAACTGTTAAATATTTTTCTCGCCGCGTTGTCAGCCGGAATTTTGACAGCGGAATATTCCGGCGCGTCGTTGAAATTTTTGCTTGCCGGCTGTTCATTGCTCGGCATTGTCGGAATTATTTTGACGTGGAAAAAAAATTCGGCAACCGCCGCGAAAATAATTTGCCCGATAATTTTTTTCGCACTCGGCGCGGCAAGATTTTTTTCTGCGGACACTTTGCCGGCGAATGACATTTCAAATTTTGAGGGGAAAGAAATTTTAATCTCCGGCACAATTCACGAAACGCCGGCGCAAAAAATTTTTTCAAACGAAGTGACGCAAACCCGGTTTGTCGTCGATGTCGAATCGGTAAAAATTCGCGGTGAAGAAATTTCCGCAACCGGCGCAATGATTTTAACCGACTACGCGAAACCCGGAGAGGTCGCGAAGTCCGGGAGAATCGGCGATAAAATTTCTGCGTCCGGAAAATTGAAGTTGCCGACGAATTATAAAAATCCCGGACAAATCGACGCGGTAACCCGGCTGAAGTCCGACGGAATAACGGCACGAATGTCGGCTGACAAGTCCGGCGTAAAAGTTGAGGAAGTCGAAGGAAATTTGCCGACAAAATTTTTGCGGTTCGTTTCGGAAATTCGCGAACATTACCGGGACACGATGACGGCGGTCATGTCGAAGGAGGACGCGGCGGCAATTTTCGCGATGCTGTTCGGCGGTTACGCGGGACTGAATCCGGAACTCGTCGAAGAGTTTCAAACGACCGGAATAATTCACATTTTATCCGTCAGCGGCTCCCACATGAGTTTTTTGGCGGCGGCAACCGCTTACCTTTGCCTGCTGTTAAAAATTCCGCGTGCCGCAACGGTCGCAATCGGAATTTTCGTTATCGGAACGTACACGCTCCTTTCCGGAATGTTGCCGCACGTCATTCGGTCCGGTGTGATGGGAATTTTAATTTTCCTCGCGACGGCTCTTGAAGTCGAAGCGATCGGCGCAAGGCTTTTGACTTTGACGGCGTTGACAATGTTAATCGCCCGACCGCTTTTGATTTTCGACATAAGTTTTCAGCTGAGTTTTTGTGCGACGGCGGGATTGATGTACCTTGCCGAAGATTTTCGCCGAATGCTTTACAAATTCCCGCGTCAATTTTCATACCCGGCGGCAATGACAATTTCCGCGCAAGTCGCAAGCTTGCCGGTCGTCGTGTGGTACTTCAATCAAATTTCGTTGAGCTCGATACTTGCAAATGTTTTCGTCATGCCGATTTTGGAAATCGTAATCGTCGGCGGAATTTTGAGCGGGATAATCGCGTTTGCAATTCCGTTTGCGGGAAAAATTTTTTTCGTCGCGGAGTCGTTGATTTTCGGAGTCGGCGCGGAACTGAATCGGATTTTCGCAAAGTTGCCGTTCGCCGCCGTGCAAATGCCGACGCTCGGATTTTTCGCCGGATTTTTTTATTACCTCGCGATAATTTTTCGTCGTCCGGAATTTTTTTTGATGTTGCTTTTAATTTTCGTGTTCAACATTTTCAAACCGGCCGACAATGCGGAAATAAATTTTATCGACGTGGGACAGGGTGACTGCGCCGTTGTTTTGACACCTCACGGAAAATGTTTGCTGTTCGACACGGGAGGGACGCGGGAAAAAATTTTCGACGTTGGCGAAAGAGTCGTCGTGCCTTTCCTGAAACATGAGGGAGTGCGCGAAGTCGATACGATTTTTTTGACGCACGTCCATGAAGACCATTCCGGAGGAGCCGGCGCGGTGATAAAAAAATTTCCCGTCCGCGAAATTGTCACGGCGGGCGAATCGAAATCGGAATATGCGGCAGTTTTCGGAATGAGCGAAAAATTTTTGTCGAACCTTCGCGCCGGGAAAGCCGGAGAAATTTTTAATATCGACGGGGTGGAAGTTGAAATAATTTTCGCGCCGCAAACCGGCACGGGCAACGAAATTTCAAACGTCTACAAAATTCGTTACGGCGAAGTTACTTTTTTAATCACCGGCGATTTAATTAAGGAGAACGAGGAAGAAATTTTAAATTCCGGCGCGGACGTGAAAAGTACCGTGTTGAAAGTCGGGCATCACGGGAGCGCGACGAGTTCCGGCGAAAGATTTTTGTCCGCCGTCAATCCGAAATGTGCCGTCATCAGCGTCGGCTGCGGAAACAATTTCGGACACCCGCGCCCGGAAATTTTGGAGCGGCTTGAAAATGTTCACGCGAAAATTTTCCGCACGGACAAAGACGGCTTGATAAAATTTTCTACCGACGGAAAAAATTTGAACGTAGAAAAATTTTCCGACCGGTAAAATCGAAAAATCCCACAAAAAAAGCAACCTTCAAAATTTCCGAAAATTGCTCCGTGTGAATATTTTTATTTTCCGAGTCCGCCGAATTTCCTGTCGCGTTTGCCGAACTCAATCAGCGCGTCGATAAATTCTTCCGGCGAAAATTCAGGCCAAGTCGTTTTGGTAAACCACAATTCGGCGTAAGCCGACTGCCACAGCAAAAAATTGCTTATCCTCATGTCGCCGCTTGTCCGTATGAGCAAATCGACGGGAGGTTGTCCGGCGGTATCGGTTTCGCCGTCAAAAAGTGTGCCGTCAATTTCGTCCGGAGAAATTTTTCCGGCAGAAATTTTTTCGGCAATTTTTTTTGCCGCACGAATAATTTCGTCGCGCCCTCCGTAATTCGCCGCCACGTTGAACTGCACGCCGGTATTGTTCTTCATCAATTCGGTTGCGTCCGTCATCTGCTTTTGAATACCCGGCGAAAATTCTTCAAGCCGCCCGATAAAACGGATACGAACATTTTTTTCGTTCATCTCGCGTTTTTCTTTCTCGATGTACTCCGAAAAAAGTTTCATCAGAAAATCCACTTCGGCGTGAGGGCGTTTCCAATTTTCTGTGGAGAAGGCGTAAACCGTCAACGCCTCCAAATTTAAATCGACGGCGACGGTTAAAATTTTTTTCAGCGTCTTTACCCCGGCGGTGTGTCCGGCACTTCGCAAAAGTCCGCGCCCGGTTGCCCAGCGTCCGTTCCCGTCCATAATTATTGCAACGTGTCGCGGCAACTTGGTTTTATCGACCCGCTCATAAATTTTTTTATCGTTCATGTTTTCATCACATCAATTCAATTCACCGGGAAAAAATTTTCCAAGCGAAATTCATTCGGCGCAATTCCCGTTCCGAAAATGTCATTCATTCGTCGCGGTTTCGGCGTTTCTTTTCTCGGTTCGGGCAAAGAAATTTTTTCGTCATCCTCATCTTTGTAGTTCAGATAAAAATCGAGCCACTGCGGAAATTTCATTCCCATAGTCGCCGTTTCCGTGTACAGGACGGTTTTGTTCGACTGATAAGCATATTTCGGCCAATCCAAAAGCAAAACTTCAGAATCCGCAATAACCAGATAATCGCGCAAAAATTTAAAGTAGGTTTGCAAAAGTTTATCGGTATCTATCGGCGCGATAAATTTTTCGTAAAAAGTTTCCATGATGTAACTTTCCGCCGCCGCCGCTTTTAATTTTCGCATCATGCGGTTGAAATTTACGAGCCGTCTTTTGTCGGAGAAATACATATTCGGGTGGGCGAAATATTTTCCGATTTTGGCAAAAACTCTGTAGCGTTTGAACTGCAATTTATGCCCGACTTCCGGCGTGATGTCGGAGCGAACGGAATAAAGTTTTTCCATGTCCTCAATCGTGCCGAAAGAAAGAAAATCGCAAATGTTGAACGGATAAAATCGGAAAGTATACCAGTCGGTAACGACAATCCGGGATTTCAATTTGTCACCGTTCAACGGAAAAGTTTTCAACAAATTCCGGAAGTGCAACAAAAAATCCGGGCGATTTATCCTGTTGTCGGCGCGCGTTTTTAAAACGAATTTCGCCGACGTGTTGTCGCGAACAAATTCAATTCCTTTGTGACTGCTCGTCATTTGCAAATTTACGTTGTGGCTTCCGTGATTTTCCGGCATTTCATTTTCCAGCACGGTAACATTTTGTTCCGCGCAAAATTTTTTAAATTCGTCCCTGACGCCTTTCCACGTCGAAACGACAATCGGAATTTTAGGATAGCGTCTGCGATAAAGTTTGCAGGTAAGCGCGGTGTAGTTGTTGTCGTAAACAACCGGACCTTGAATTACAATCGCGGAGTCGTCGATGTCGTAAACCGGATCGGGAATTATGTCGGGATTTAAAAATTGATACTTGAGATTTGTAAATTCCTGCGTCGGATTTTTGCAAGTCGATAATCCGTTGACGATTGAGTTAATGACATTTTCCGGACTGAATCCCGCAAGAATCATTCCGGGGACTTTGTCTTTCTCTTCCTCCTCAATGAGGTGAATTAACATCATTCTGTTGTAAATCGCGACGCTCTCCTCTTCGGAGATCATCAAAAACAGAGCAGTTACTTGCCCGGTGCCGTAATTGAGTGTAATATTTGAAAGCGGGTTTTCTTTGACGGCTTGCGTAAAAAAAATTACCCGCGTATCGTCGTTGAAGTAGGGCGCGGCGTGTTGAATTTGCATTGCCGGCAAACCGGAAACTTCCGGATTTTCGGGAAAGCCCGGAGTTATAACCGCTCTGACTTTCATTTTCGAACGGTTTATCAGAGCAAGATTATATGGCGACAATTTTGCTTCCGACATGACGTAGAGAATTTTTTTCGTCTGAATAAAATTTAAGAGAGTTGACATTATTTGAGTCACTCTGTCAGCGTCAAACATTCGACAATTCCTCCAAAAAAAATTTTTTATTCCGGGTGTCGGTTATCTTTTCCTTCCGTTCTTCGCGAAACTGATTTTTGTCAAGTGCCGGCTTTCTTTTTCAAATTCACGTTCCGCCTCCGCATTGAGTCGATCTATCGTATTCATTTTTTTGTCTTCCCTTATGCGGATATGCAAAGCTTCGGCAACTTTTTTTGTTTCGCGTCTGAGTTTCGCCAAACAATCCGAGCAATAAGTTCCGGTGTGAATCATTCGACCGCAACCGACGCACGGATAGAGAAAATCGTTCGTGACGTTTAAGTTGGTAAACATTCCCTCATTGACCATTCTCTTCATGAGTTTGTCGGAAACGCCGAGTGCCTCTTTGACTTCCTTCATGGAAACGCCGGGATGGTCGCGGACGTATTGCATGACTTGCAATTCCAAATCCTGTTCTTTTATCTGACAATCTCTGCAAATTTTTTCTCCGCGCAGAGAGGGAAAAATTTTTCCGCATTGAGCGCAATTTTTTAATTTTGCTCCCGCCATTTAAATCACCCGATTTCTGAGTATTCAGGGCGTGTCGGTAAAGATGAACGCACGCCGATGACGGTTATTTTTCCGTCAAAACTTCGTCAAAATTTCTTGAAATATGTGTACGATATTACTGCGAAATTTTTCCTCGTCGGACGAAAAAATTCCTCGTCACGTCGCACATTCTTACCTTACCGACACGCCCTAAGCCGGATAATTATACAAAACCCGATAATTTTTGTAAAGCCGGCGAATTTTTCAGGCAACACCTTTTCGGGTCTGCTCCCATGAAAATTTTTTCGCGCAAAAAAACTCCGGCAGAAATTTTTTGTCGGAGTTTTAAAAATTTGAGTATGTTTTAAAATTTATTCTGCTTTTTCGCCGGGAATGTCTTTTATCGCATCGACTCCGCGATGACCGGTTCTGATTCTCACCGCGTCGGCAAGTTCGTAGACAAAAATTTTTCCGTCACCGAATTTTCCGGTTCGCAAAACTTTTTGCGCGACTTCCAAAACTTTTTCAACCGGTACTTCGCAGACAACCGTTTCCAATTTTATTTTCGGTACGAGATTAACGTCGTAAGTTTTGCCGCGATAAACTTCTTTGTGTCCCTTCTGAAGTCCGCAACCGTAAACTTGGCTTACCGTCATCCCGAGCACGCCGATTTCGTTCAGCGCGTCTTTCAACTCCTCAAGTTTCGACGACCGGGTTATTATGTCAATCTTTGTAATTTTTTCGCCCATTAAAATTCACCGCCTCAATTTTGCGACCCGTGCAGAGTCGGAAAAAGTTTGACCGGCTCCGTTTCAGTTTCGCCCGGAAAACCGGGTGCGCCGGCAAAAAGTCCGGCATTGTATCCGCGTTCGCCGTGTTCGACAATGTCCAAGCCGAGAACTTCTTCGTTCTCATCGGCGCGAATTTCCGTAACCGTGCTTACCAATTTGTAAAGCAAGGTCGAGCCGACGACGGCAAAAATTATCGCAACGACGATTGAAATAATTTGCGCGACAAACAAATCGGTTTCGCCGTAAAAAAGACCGTTCGCGCCGTCGGGATTTACCGCCGTCGTCGCCCAAAGTCCGGTTGCAACCGCGCCCCACATTCCGCCGACACCGTGAATCCCGAAAGCGTCAAGCGAGTCGTCGTAGCCGAATTTTTCTTTGATTACCGCAACGGCAACGTAACAAATTCCGCCGCCGATAAAACCGATTGCAAGCGAAGGTAAAATCGTGACGTAACCCGCCGCCGGAGTTATCGCAACCAAGCCGGCAATTCCTCCGGAAAGTGCTCCCAAAAGTGTAGGTTTTCCTCCGCGTTTCCATTCCGGCAGAACCCAACCGAGTACACCTGCCGCCGCCGCAATTTGTGTAACGACGAAAGCATTTGCCGCAAGTTCATTCGCGCCGAGCGCACTTCCCGCATTGAATCCGAACCAACCGATCCAAAGTAAAGCCGCTCCCAAAACCGTCATCGGAATGTTGTGAGGAACCATTGCCGATTTTCCGTAGCCGCGCCGCTTGCCGATTAAAATACAAAGTGTCAAACCGCTCACGCCGCTCAAAATGTGAATGACCAATCCGCCGGCAAAATCCAACGCTCCGAGTTGCGCCAAAAATCCGCCGCCCCAAACCCAATGCGCCATCGGGTTGTAAATGAAAATTGCCCAAAGCAACATCAGGAGAGCAAAGCCGCCGAATTTCATTCTTTCGGCAAATGCTCCGGTTATCAATGCCGGAGTCAACGCCGCGAACATACATTGAAAAGCGACAAATGCAAGCTCCGGAATAGTGCCGCCGTCCAAAAGATTGTAACCGACTCCGGACAATCCGAATTTCGACAAATCGCCGATAAGCCCGTTAAAATCCGGACCGAATGCCGCCGTGTAACCGATTAAAACAAATTCCACGCTTATCATTCCGAGAATAAACATCGACTGCATTATCGTCGTCAAAACATTTTTACTGCGAACCATTCCCCCGTAAAACAGAGCAACCGCCGGCGTCATGATAAAAACCAACGCCGCGCTCAAAAGTACCCATGCCGTATCTCCGTGACTCATCATAAAAATCACTCCTTGCATAACTTTTTCCCGATCGGCATGATAAATTTATCATAACAAAAAGATTATGTAAACCGGTTTATTTATTGTATTTTAGTATACATTTTTTCGCGGCAACAAAAAAATCCCGCCGGGTTGACGGGAAAAATTTTGTTGACACGATATTATTTTTGACACGATTTCATTGAAACGCTTTAACCGCAATTTCCAACGCGTACTTTTGACAAATTCCGGAAGTGTTTATCCCGGAATTTTTTTGTTGCTCTTCTCCGGAGAAAAAATTTTCAAATTCCGGAGCGTTCGAGTCAAAAGTTTCGTCGTGAAGTTCCGAATTTGAAATCACGCGAAAGCCGAGAAAAGGCACGTCAAAACTTTTGCAAACTTGAGCGACGGCGGCAGTTTCCATTTCCTCACAATTCGAGCCGAATTTTTCGTGAAAAAAATTTATCAACTCCGCTTGCCTGTTCCAGCCCTGACCGGTTGCAATTTTGCCTTCGACAACTTTTCCGAGTTTGTAATCTTTCAAAACTTCGCGGGCGACGGCAAGCAATTTTTCGTCAGCCGGATAATCAATCGTCGATTCAAAAGTTTTTTTCGCCGAATCGCAGAAATAAGTCCCGACCAATTTCGTGTGGGAAAAAATCGCCGGATATTCCTTTTCGGTAACACGCGCATCGAGATGAAAACTTTTTTCGCCGATAACCATGTCGAATTGATGAAGTGCCGGGTCATGCGCGCCCGCCGTCCCCTGATTTATTATCGCCGCCGGTTTAAAATTTTCGATACCCAAAACCGTCGCGACAGTCGCATTTACCGGACCTATCGCCGTGACGGAAATTACAACCGGAACATTTTTGTAAGTGCCGGAAACGAAACGCCGACCGTGAATTATTTTTTCGTGCGGATTTTCAAGAGCGGCAATCATTTCTTCCGTTTCGACACCCATTGCCCCCTGAATCATAATCGGACGTGCGGCGGCTTGAGTCGTCGAATGTTGACAGGCGAAAAAAATAATCGTCGTGATGAGTAAAAAAATTTTTTCCATTCCGTTCACCTCAAACATATTCCGCACTCAAGAATTTTTCCGGTAACACGCACCGGGTACCGAAGAAATTTTTTCCAAGCCGGCGTGTTCAAAAATTTTTAACAAAAACGTCGGCAACATTTGCGCCCCGATAAAAAGTTCCGGGTTGAAATATTTTCCCTTCGCTCCTTCGTGAGGATAAATTTCCAAAATTTTTTTTCCGGCGTAAAGGAAAGTGTACATCGCTCCGGGAAATTCCGGCTCCGCGCAATAAGCCGGGCGAATGAAATTCAATTCGTCCGACATTGCCGACAAAACTTTTTCGTAATGCTCCGGATAAATCAGCGGGTTGTTGACGTGCGTCGCGACAATTCCCGAGTCGCCGACCTGTTCCGCGCAAAGTTTGAACATTTCCCGGCTGTACAAATTTTCTCCCGCTCCAAAATTATCGCGTCGAATTTTTTTTTCTCCGCGCAACATTCTTTCAAAAATTCGCCGGCATCACGAAAAACAAATTTCGCTTTCCCGCTCCGGAAAAATTCTTCCGTGCCTTCGATATACTCCGGAATAAATTTTTTGCAAATTTCAAAAACGCTCCGGTCAATATCGCAAATCGTCACGGACTGCACGCCGGAATATTTCATCACCTGCTTTAACGTGTTGCAACTCGCCCCGCCGATTATCAAAATTTTTTCCGGCTTTTCGCAACAAGTCAGCGCGCCGTGAACAAGCATCTCGTTAAAAATATGTTCGTAGCGCGTCGAAGATTGAAGCAGGTCATCTATCACCAACATTTTGCCGAAAACTTCGTTGCGAAAAATTTTCACCGTCTGATATTCGCTCTTCTCCTCGTGAATCAATTCGACTTCGTACCAATTCCCGACAACATTTTTTTCCGTTTCAACAAAATTTGTTTTCATCGTTTCACCTCTCAAAAACCGTTCGCGATTAAAAATTCTTCCGTCAATTCCGGCGCGTCGTCAAAATTCAAAAGCCGCTCGACATACTTCGCCAAAATATCCGTTTCGATATTAACGACACTTCCGGCGCGTTTGAATTTAAAATTCGTGACCTCGCGGGTGTGAGGAATCATCGACACGCTGAAATTATTTTCCGACGCATCGACAACCGTCAAACTTATCCCGTCCAACGCGACGGAACCCTTCGCGGCAATTTGTCGGAGCAATTTTTTTTCCGCCGCGACGTTGATAAAAATTGCGTTGCCCTCCGCCTTCATGCTCAAAATTTTTCCGGTGCCGTCAATGTGTCCGCTGACGATATGCCCGCCGAATCTTTCGCCGGCTTTCATGGCGCGTTCGAGATTGACGATGCCGCCCGAAGTCAATTCCTCCAAAGACGTGCGGCGAAAAGTTTCCGGCATTACG
>CAJOFG010000001.1 GCA_905233965.1 uncultured Selenomonadaceae bacterium | reverse complement strand
TTTTTATCTTCAGCGATAATTTTTTTTCGGGGCATAATTTTTTCACCTCTGACTTAAAAAGGTTATTCAATTTATTTCGCGAATTATTCATGTAATCCTTCAAAAAAATTACTTCCTCTAAAGGGGGCGTTAATATGTCGGGCAGCAAAGAAGTCATAACCGGCGGAGATTTTAAAAGAATGGTCGCCGGAGCTTACAGCGAATTTTTGCTCGAATACGAAAACATAAATCAGATGACGGGAGCCGGCACACTTCCCGGAACTCACATTTTGCGGACGATGGGCGCGGCGATTTTTCCGGTCTCCGAATCGAACGATACCGACATCGGCGGACTTGCCCGGCGGGTTGCAACCGCTGCGGTTTTCGGTGCGCGCGGAAATGCCGGAGTTGTTCTCGCGCAAATGTTTCGCGGAATTTCTGTCGGGCTTGTCGGAAAATATGACGCGACCGGTTCGGAGTTCGGGAAAGCTTTTCAATACGGAATTTTATATTCGCAAAAAGTTATGGCTGACGAATTGGAAACGCAATTCATAACCGTTGCGAAAGCCGTCGCGAAAGGTGCATACAGAGCCGTGAGGGACGGGAAATCAATTTCGGAAATTTTGAACACGGCAATTTTGACCGGAGAGGACGCGGTAAAAAAATTCGGTATTCACGATGCCGGAGCAAATATCATGTTCGTTTTTTTGAAGGGCTGTTTGAAAGGTTTGGACGGAAATTTTGTTTCGCCGACGGTAAGTTTGTCGCTCGGACTCGGTATCCATAAAAATATGCCGGATCCGAAAAATGATCGGGTTCGCCCGTATTGCGTCCGGCTCCGCGTGGAAAATTCAAAAGCAAATATTCCGGAACTCGAACGGCAGATGAAAGACTTGAGCAGTTTTTCAATCGTGGAAAAATTGAGCGGCGGAATTGACATTCATTTGCACACCGACCGGGTCGGTAATGCGTTAGACCGGGCACTCGGCTGGGGACCTCTCCGCACGGTGAAAATTACAAACATGAGCGAAACTCACACTTTGCCGGCGCATGATGCACTGATGAGTGTCGCGGCGTTGGCTGTTGCGAAAAATTCCGACGAGGCACAAAAATTGCAAGATGCCGGCGCGTCGATTTTGGTTTCGGGTTCGCCGGAAAATTCTCCGTCGCTTGAAGAAATTGTCGGCGCGGCTCATTCCGATTTGGCATCAAGTTACGTTTTAATTTCTTCGTCGCCGGATTACGTTTTGGTTTTCAAGCAGGCGAAAAAACTTTTGGGGCATCGCGTCGAAATTGTCAAAGCAAATTCTTTCGACGAAACGATCGCCGCGTTGAAAAAATTTTCTCCCGGACTTACCGCCGCAGAAAATGCCAAAGTTATGCAAGCAAAATAATTTTATTTGAAGGCAAGTGAAAAATTTTGAAAGACGTTTTGGACGTACACACCCACACAATCGCCAGCGGTCATGCGTACAGCACGATTCGCGAAATGATAACGGCGGCGAAAAATTCCGGAATGGAGCTTATCGGAATTTCCGAACACACCGGAGGAATTGCCGGCGGACCGGACGATTTTTATTTCGTGAATTTCAAAGTCATTCGCCGCGACGCTTACGATATAAAAGTTGCGATGGGCGTTGAATTAAACATTATTGATTATTCCGGCAGCACGGATTTGCCCGGACAATTTTTGAAACGCATCGACTACGCGATAGCAAGTTTGCATTCTCCTTGTATTGCTCCGGGTTCGGTTGCGGAAAATACTTCGGCGATAATCGGCGCGATGAGAAATCCGCACGTCGTCATAATCGGTCACCCGGACAGACCGGATTTTCCGGTTGACTTTGACGCGATAGCGAAGGCGGCGAAAGAAAATCATGTTCTCCTTGAAGTGAACAACAGCTCCTTCGCTTACGACAAGTGGCGCGAAATATCTTCGGCAAATGCAAAAATCATGCTGACGGCTTGCCAAAAATACGGCGTGTCTGTTATCATGGGGAGCGACGCGCATATTGATTTTGACGCGGGCAATCACGAACTTGCAAAAAAAATTCTCCGCGAAAATAATTTTCCGGAAGAATTGGTTGTGAATGATTCGATTGAACATTTTTTTGAATTTGTAAATTACAGAAAATCCCTCGTTCCCGTTTAACGCCGGATTTTTATTTTGACTTGAAGGGAGAGATTTTACGTTGCTGGTACATGAAATTATGAAAAACGGTTACGCGGACGACATCGCGATCGTTGATGAAGGTCGCCGGTTCACTTACGCGGACACTTGGGACAAGATAAAAATTTTTCGCGACAGACTTTACGAAATCGGAGTAAGGACAGGGGATCGCGTCGGAATTTTTTCACGCAACAGCGCGGAATTTATTTTCACTTACATGGCGGTTGCCTCACTCGGCGCAATTAACGTCCCGATAAATTTTCAACTCTCTCCTCACGAAACCGCTTACATTTTGAAAAATGCGGAAGTCAAACACGTTTTGACTTACGAAAAGTTGGAGATTGACGAATTTTTCGCCGACGAAAAAATTAAACCGGTTCAACATGACATTGCAACTTTCGGCGACAAAAAAGCTGAAGTCGAGGCTCCGGAACTTCCGGCTGACTTCGGCGATGAAAATCCCTGCGTCATAATTTACACGTCAGGCACGACCGGAAATCCGAAGGGCGCGGTTCTTTCTCACGCGAATTTGATTTGCAACACCCGGCAATGTCAAGTTTTCAAATGCAAACGCGAACATAAAGTTCTCTGCGTCCTTCCGATGTATCACTGTTTCGAGTGGACTTGCGCGGTGCTGAACACTTTTTATCGCGGGGCTGAGGCTCATGTCATTCGTATGTTCAAAATCAAAGAGATGATTGACATTGTGCGCGAAGAAAAAATTACGGACATAATCGCGGTGCCTTCGATTTTCAGTTTGCTCGTCACGGTCGCCACGCCGGAAGATTTGAAAAGCGTTCGTTTCCCGATGAGCGGAGGAACAATTTTGCCGGTGAAAGTTTTCCGCGACTTCAAAGAAAAATTCGGTCTGGAAATTTCCGAAGGCTACGGACTTTCCGAAGCATCGCCCGCCGTCGTTTTGACGACCGCCGGAGAAACTCGGCAAGGTTCTTCCGGAAAAATTCTTGAGGGAGAAGAAATTCGGATTGTTGACGAAAACGGAAACGATTTGCCGGAAGGAGAGCCGGGAGAAATTTGGGTTCGCGGCGGCAACGTCATGCTCGGCTACTGGAAAAATCCGGATGCAACGAAGGAAGCACTCGACAAAGACGGCTGGCTGCATACCGGCGACATCGCGAAAAAAGATTCCGACGGATATTATTTCCTTGTCAACCGGATTAAAGAATTGATAATCAGCATGGGCGAAAATATTTATCCGCGTGAAGTCGAAGAAGTCATTTATCGTTTTCCCGGCATCGCGGACGCGGCGGTTGTCGGTGTCAGCGATAAACTTCGCGGAGAAGTCGGCGCGTGTTTCTTCACGACGAAGGAAGGCGAAAAAGTTGACGTTCGCGAGTTGAAAAAATTTTTGCAGAAAAGACTTGCGCTCTATAAAATTCCGCGCGAATTTCACGAAATGAAAGAGTTGCCGCGCACATCGACCGGAAAAATTTTCAAGCGCAAAATAATTGAGGAATTTATAAATTCCGGCGGCACGATTCAGCAGTAAAAATTTTTTTGGAGGAATTTTAAAATGAAAGTTGTTTTGATTGAGGACGTTAAGAAAGTCGGTTCAAAAGGTGACATCGTCGAAGTTTCGGACGGCTACGGAAAAAATTTTCTTTTGGCGCGAAAATTGGCAGTCGCGGCGAATGCGGCAAACATAAACACGGCAAAGACGAAAGCCGAAAATAAACTTCGCAAGGCAAAACAGGAGGCGGACGAGGCAAAACTTCTCGCCGCGCAACTCGAAAAAGTCAGCGTAAAAATTCCGGTCAAACTCGGCAAGGACGGAAAACTTTTCGGCTCCGTCACCGGCAGTGACGTTGCAAAGGCTTTGAAAAATTCGCAAGGCTTGAACGTCGATAAGAGAAAAATTTCCATTCAAGGCGAAGTAACCGGAGTCGGCACTTACGATGCGGTTATCAAACTTCATCCGGAAGCGGCGACAAAAATTTCCGTCGAAGTGGTCGAAGGGTAATTAAGGAAAAATGTTTGACAATTTATTTTCCGCCGTCAAAAAATTATTCGGCAAAAAAAATAATCCGTCGCCGGTCCGAGTGAGGAGCGAAAGCGAAATCGAACGCGAAATTTCCGCGCTGTACTCCATCTTCGTTGACGTTATGGGGTCTGACAGATTGGTACTGCAAGCCGGAAAAATGGACGCGCTCCGTTATCTCCGTTCGCCCGATCCCGCCGAAAGACTTCTTGCCTTGCGCAGAATTTTGGAAGAAAATCCGACGCTCGGACCGGTTCCGACGCGTGCCGAATTGCCCGGCGAAATAATAAAACTTTCCGAAATGATGGCGGACATCATGGCGCGGCGAAGAATCGAAGATAAAATCGACAGAAAAGTTTCCGAAAAACTTGAACAGGATCACCGGGAATATTTGAAAGATATTCGCCTGCAAATTTTGAAAGATGAAAAGCCGGACGAGGAAACGCCGCACGAAGAAAAGAAACGTCTGGAGCTTGAAAAGTTGGAGAAAGTCCGGCTCACTCAATCGGTTATGGAACTTTTGCGCCCGAAAGATTTAAATGAAATTGTCGGGCAGGAGCGGGCGGTAAAATCTCTCCGCGCAAAGTTGGCATCGCCTTACCCGCAACATTTGATTTTGTACGGTCCTCCCGGCGTGGGAAAAACTACGGCGGCGCGTTTGGTTTTGGAAGCGGTCAGAGGATTGGAACACAGCCCCTTTGCGGAGGACGCGCCTTTTGTCGAAACGGACGGCACGACTTTGCGCTGGGATCCCCGCGACATGACGAATCCGCTTTTGGGTTCGGTGCATGACCCGATTTATCAGGGCGCACAAAAATCTTTGGCGGACAGCGGCATACCGGAACCGAAACCCGGCTTGGTAACCGACGCGCACGGAGGAATTTTATTTATCGACGAGATCGGCGAAATGGATTTGATGTTGCAAAACAAGTTGCTCAAAGTTTTGGAGGACAAGCGCGCTTATTTTGAATCCGCTTACTACGATCCGACTGACGAAAGAGTCCCGCCTTACGTCAAAATGCTTTTTGAAAACGGTGCGCCGGCTGATTTTGTTTTAATCGGAGCGACGACACGCGATGCCGGGTCGATAAATCCGGCTCTGCGTTCACGTTGCGCGGAAATTTATTTCGAGCCGCTCACCCCGACGCATATCATCGAAATTGTTCAAAACGCGGCGAAAAAATTGAACGTGGAGCTTGACGAAGGAATTGCCGAAACGATAAGCGAATACACGATTGAAGGTCGCAAGGCGATTAACATTCTCGCCGACGCTTACAGCATGGCGTTGGAAAAACTTGAGGAAGGCGAATTGCCGGACGAAGAAAATTCCGGCGACAAAAAAATTTCTCTCGAAAAAAATTCCGACGAAATTCCGCGAATCAAATTGAAAAAGGAATACATTTACGAAGTCGCGCAAGTCAGCCGGCTCTTCCAATACGTCACGAAAAAAGCGTCGGCACGTCCGGCAGTCGGTCACATTTTCGGACTCGGAGTCAGCGGTTTTATCGGTTCCGTCATTGAAATTGAGGCGATAGTTTTTCCTGCTCCGGAGAAGGGCAAAGGCTCAATCCGGTTCAACGAAACGGCCGGTTCTATGGCGAAGGATTCCGTTTTCAATGCCGCATCTTTTTTGCGGAAAGTTACCGGCAAAGACATTCACGATTACGACGTACACATTAACGTTATCGGCGGCGGCAATATCGACGGTCCGAGTGCCGGCACGGCAATTTTGTCCGCATTGGTCAGCGCGGTTACCGGGAAAAAAATTCGGCAGGACGTTGCCGTTACCGGAGAAATTTCCCTGCAAGGCATGGTTCGCCCGGTCGGCGGCGTTTTTGAAAAAGCTTACGGCGCGAAACAGGCGGGAATAAAATCACTCGTCATTCCGAAAGAAAATTCAAAAGATATTCCGCGTTGGCATCTCGGCTTGCAAATTCATCCGGTCACCACTGCGGAGGAGGCTTTCAAATGGATTTTCGCCGACGAAATAATTTTTGCCGAAGAAGTTAAGCCGGAAGAAGTCAAAGAACCGAAGAAAAAATCCGGACGGAAAAAAACTTCGACGAAAAAAAATTCCGCGTCCGGCAAAAAAGTTTCTCCGGACGTTGAAAAAATTCCGGACGAAAAAAATTCTCCGGAGGAAAAACTGACTCCGGCAGAAGAAAAACTGGAGGAACAAATTCAAGAAATAACCTCCGTCAAAGTAACTCCGGAAGAATTGGAAATGTTGACGGGCGACGTTAAATAAATTTTTTGGACAGAAAGGTAAGACCCGGTATGAGAAAGATTAAGCCGAAAAAAATCGGCAGTGAAAAAAAGCGGAAGAAGATAGAAAAACTCATGCAAAAGCTGATGTATCTTCACACCCAAGTTCACGATGAAAAACAAATTTTGGACACCACGGAAGAAATAGCGCAGTTGGAGCCGGATTGGCCGGAGGCCGCCGAAAAAGTCGCGTCGATACGAATTGATTTGCAAAAACCGGATTTGGCGGACAAGGCGGTTACTTATCTTGAAAAAAATTTTCCGCCGAATCCTTACCGACTTTTTTTGCGTTCCCGCGTCTGCGATTTGAAATTGGATTACGGCGGTTGCATAAAGTACAGCGAAAAAGCTTTGACTTATCCGGAAATGCCGATGATGACGCGTCTGATGATTTACAACATTTTGGGACACGCTTACCGCTATATCGGTGACGGTGAAAATTCCGTCAAGTATTACGAACTCAGCGCGAAAATAAACACGGCACTGAACAAAGAACCGGCGAACCAAGCACAGGTCGATCAAATTCGGAACGAGGACTACAGCAACTTCCTTTTCAGTTTGCACAATATCAACGTCAGCCGCGAAAAACTTTTTGAAGAAATTTGCGGCGCAAATAAATTGTATGAAAACGTCGAGCCTTTCGTCCATGACAGAATGACGCACCCGCGACATGAAAAACTTCGTATCGGTTACGTTTCGCCGGATATTCGCCGGCACGTCGTCGCCTTTTTCAGCTACGCTTTTTTCAAATGCTACGACAAGAGCCGCTTTGAAGTTTACATTTACGCGAAGAATAAGGAGGATAAAGTTACCGCAGAATTTAAACAGGGTGTTGATTATTTCCGGAATGTTCTTTTCGACAAGCCTGAAATTGCCGCGCAGAAAATCAAAGACGATGAAATTGATATTCTCGTCGATCTCTCCGGTCACACGGCGAACAACTGCATGAACATTGTCGCTTACAAGCCGGCACCGGTAGTAATCAGCGCGATAGGTTGGTTCAACACTACCGGCATGAAGGCGATTGATTATTTCATGGTTGACAAGTACACTGATCCGGTCGGATTGAACGAAGAATTTTTCTCGGAAAAAATGCTCCGACTTCAGCACAGCCATTTTTGCTATATGTGGCACGACAACCCGACGATTATAAATCCGGCTCCCTGTACCAAAAACGGTTACGTCACTTTCGTCAGCTTTAACACCTTCACCAAAGTTACCGACGAAGCACTTCGCGTTTGGGCAAAAATCGTAAACGCCGTGCCGAACTCCAAACTTTTTTTGAAGGGAAAATCTTTCCGCGATCAATACGGCACGGAATATGTTTTGGACAGAATCGAAAAAGCCGGATTGAGTCGCGACAGAGTTATTTACGAGGCGGACGCTCCGCAATACCTCCACAAATATTCTCAAACGGACATCGCGCTTGACACCTTCCCCTATCCGGGCGGCGGCACGACTTGCGACGCGCTTTACATGGGCGTTCCGGTTATAACTTTGGTCGGCGAACGTCATAACGGGCGTTTCGGTTATTCGCTTTTGACAAACGTCGGGCTCGGTGAACTTTGCGCTTTCAGTGAGGAAGAATACATTCAAAAAGCGGTTGACCTTGCAAACGATTGGGATCGTATCCGCGATTATCATTTGACCATTCGCCGGAAAATGGAAGAGTCGCCGATAATGGACGACGTAATTTACATGGGCGAAGTCGAACAGGCTTACGAAAAAATTTTTGACGCATGGATTAACGGCGAAGAACTTCCGGAATTTCCGCAGGACGCGCCGGAAATTTCCGAAGAGCTTGCCGAAGAATATTACAACCGGGCAATGGAATACATTCGCCTTGAAAGTAAATTTGAAACAAACGAATCTTCCGAATCCGTCAACGTCAAACGTGCGCTTTATTATTTGACGTTGGCATCTCAAGCGGACAAAAAACATGACGCGGAAATTTTCCTGTTCATCGCCGCGTGCAAGCAACAACTCAGCGATTTTCTCGGCGCGTATGATGCCATCGTCGAATGTGGAAAAAGAATTTACGAATCCGATACACCGATTGAAGAATTTTCAAATCGTTTCAGAATGCAATATCACGAACGGCGCGGAAAACTTGCGCTCTCGCTTGCTCACCACGTCGAGGCCGCCGACAATTACGATAAAGCATCGCGGCTGGCGGAGGACGAAAAATCCAAATATGTCCTTTACAGTTCGGCGCGGTTGGTGCTCCACTTCCTCACCTTGCCGGACGAAGATATTGCCGCCGCGCATTTTGAATACCGGGGTTTGGTCGAAAACATCAAACCTTTCACCGAATATCACGAGCGCGGCGAAAAAATCAAAGTCGGTTACGTTTCGCCGGACTTCCGCAGACACGCCGTCTTTCCTCTTGCTCTCGGCATGATTGCCTGCCATAACAAAGCAAAATTTGAAGTCACCTGCTACAGCTTGAATAAAACCGTCGATATGTTCACGGAAATTTTCAAACAGAATTGCGAACACTTCGAAGATGTCAGCGCGTTGAGTTACGAGGAGCTTGCAAACAAAATTCACGACGACAAGATTGATATTTTAATCGACCTTGCCGGGCACTCCGGAGGAAACGCCCTGCCGGTGTTCGCGTACAAACCCGCGCCGGTTCAATTAAGCGGTGTCGGATACATGGCGACGACCGGATTAAAGACAATCGACTACTTCATCACCGATAACATTGTTGACCCGCCGGATGCCGGGCATGAAAAATATTTCACCGAACAACTTTTGCGTTTGCCGAGCCAATTCTGTTACGCGCAAAGGCAGGACGTTCCCACTCCGGAATTTGCACCTTGCACCAAGAGAGATTACGTCGTTTTCGGCACGATTTGCCGCTACCAAAAAATCAGCGACGATATGCTCAACGTCTGGAAAGAAATTCTTGCCCGCGTTCCGAAGTCGCTTTTGCTTATGCGCGCTCAAGAGTTCGGCAGTAACTCCCTCACCGATTCCGCTTACGAACGAATGAAAAAAATGGGATTCAACATGGATCAAATCGTCTTCCGTCCCGCCGTCCCGAATTACATGGAGGAAATGCGTCAACTTGACATTGTGCTTGACTCTTATCCTTACGTCGGCGGCAGTACGACTTTGGACGCGCTTTACATGGGTGTTCCGGTCATCACCCTTTACGGCGAAAGAAGAAATACCCGGTTCGGTCTCAGCATTTTGAAAAATATCGGGCTGGAAGATTTGGCGGTAAATTCCGCTCAAGATTATGTGGAAAGAGCCGTCGGGCTGGCAACGGACGTTGACGCTCTGAACACGCTCCACAAAAATATTCGTACCATGCTCCAAAAATCTGCGGCACTTCACCCGGTGAACTACATGAAGATAATGGAAAGTTGCTTTGAAAAATTTTTGGAAATATACGAACAGAAGAAAAATAATTCGGGGGAGTGAAGATTTATGGACAGAAGTAACGTAGAACACAATTCGCAAAACATTTACTATCGCTCGACGACAGGAGCGGCGGAGGCCGGCAGTACAATTCGGCTCGGTATCCGCATAAACACCGACGAAAAAATCAATCAGGTTTTGCTCCACACTTGGGCGGACGGCGACGGAGAAAAATGGTCAACCCTCTCGACGAAGGACAGCGAAAACTCCAAAGAAAAATTTTATTCCGGACTGCTGACAATGCCGGAGCGCGGCGGACTTCTCTGGTACTACTTCATCATCGTTACGGCTGACAGAACTTATTACTACGGAAACAATCCGGAGCAACTCGGCGGTATCGGCGAATTGTACTACGATTACGCGCCGCCGGCCTATCAAATTACCGTTTACAAAAAAGGAGCGAAAACTCCGGACTGGTTCAAACATTCGGTGATGTACCAAATTTTTCCCGACCGTTTTTGTCGCGACGGCAACGAGATTGTCGAAAAAAAAGGCGCGGTATTTCATGCAAGCTGGAGTGACGAGCCGGCTTATTACAAAGACCCGGACACGAATGAAATTATCGCCTACGATTTTTACGGCGGGAATTTGCGCGGCATCGAAAGCAAGTTGGACTACCTCAAAGAATTGGGAATATCGGTAATTTATTTCAACCCGGTTTTTGAGTCGGAGAGTAACCACCATTACGATACCGGCGATTATCACAAAATTGATCCGATTCTCGGAACGAACGAAGAATTTAAGCATTTAATCGACACGGCGAAGGCGAAAGGGATAAACATAATTATCGACGGCGTTTTCAGTCACACCGGCAGCAACAGCATTTACTTCAACCGGAACGGGCAATATGATTCCGTCGGCGCGTATCAGTCGAAGGACTCAAAATATTATGAATGGTACAGTTTCCGGAATTTCCCGAACGATTACGAGAGTTGGTGGAATTTTTCAACCCTGCCGAACGTAAGAGAAATTACACCGTCGTACATGGATTTTATAATTCGCGACAAGGACAGCGTACTTCATCACTGGATTAAGGAAGGCGTTTCCGGCTGGCGGCTTGATGTCATTGACGAATTGCCCGCGCAATTTTCGCAACTCTTTTTCGCCGAATTGAAAAAATCAAATCCCGAAGCCGTCATGATCGGCGAAGTTTGGGAGGACGCGTCGAATAAAGTTGCTTACGGCGTTCAACGTCAATATCTCTGCGGCAACGAAATGGATTCCGCGATGAATTATCCTTTCCGCGAACATATGTTCAATTTCATTCTCGGAAGTATCGACGGAAAACTTTGTATGCGTCGTATGGAAAGTTTGCGCGAAAATTATCCGAAAGAAAATTTTTACGCGATGATGAATTTGATTTCCAGTCATGACATAATGCGCCCCGTCACGGTTTTCGGTGAGGCTCCCTATTACGACAAAATGCCGGCGGTTGAGCAAACCCGTTTCCGTCTTGATCCGGAGCATGAAAAATTGGGTAAAGCCCGGCTGAAAATGGCGGCTCTCTGGCAAATGACTTATCCGGGCGTTCCCTGCGTTTACTACGGGGACGAACTCGGTATGCAGGGATTTAAAGATCCGACGAACCGTCGCCCGTATCCTTGGGGCGGCGGCGATAAAGATTTATTCGACGCGTACAAAAAATTTATCGCGATGAGAAATGAAAATATCGTTCTGCAGACCGGTGAATTTTTGCCGCTCCCCTCCTACGACGATATTTTTGCATACGCCAGAGTTATCCGGAACGGGCACGACGTTTTCGGCGCGGACGCTCCGAACGATTCTTTCCTTGTCGCATTCAACCGCTCCCGCACCGACGAACACGATATTTCTTTCGACGTGAGCGACTTTGCGAACGGAACTTTTGTTGACGCATTCGATCCGAAAAATCCGAAAACGCATTACCCGGTTACTCGCGGACGTGTTGCCTTCAAGTTAAAACCGCTCGAAGGAATTTTACTTCGCCACGTTCCGCAACAACAAAATTATGACAGACGCGCCGGAATTTTGTTGCACCCGACAAGCTTGCCGTCGAAATACGGTATCGGCGACTTCGGCAAAGAGGCTTTTGAATTTATCGACTACCTCAAAGCGGCGGGACAAACCATTTGGCAAATTCTTCCGCTTAATCCGGTCGGTTTCGGTTACTCGCCTTATCAATCGCCTTCCGCATTCGCCGGCAACCCGCTTTTGATTTCGATTGACGATTTGATTGAACGCAAACTTTTGGACGCGAACGAAGTCAAAATAAAATTGCCGACGTTCACCGGAAATACTTCCGTCGATTTTGAAAAAGTCATCTCGTTCAAAACCGACTTGTTAAAAAAGGCGTTCAAAAACTTCAGAGCGCAACTCGATATTGACGGAGGTCTGAAAGCCGACTTTGAAAAATTCCTCGCGAAAGAATCTTACTGGCTGGACGATTATTCTTTGTTCGCCGCGATTAAAATCAAGAACGACGATAAATATCTTGCCGAGTGGGACGAAAAAATCAAACAACGCGACGAAAAGACGCTTGAAAAAATTTCCGACGAATTGTCCGATGAAATTTTGCGCGTGAAGTTCGAGCAATACATTTTCGACGTTCAGTGGCAAAAAATTCATGCTTACGCGAACGAGCGCGGCGTTCAAATTATGGGCGATATGCCGATTTTCGTTTCGGCCGACAGCGCGGACGTTTGGGCGAATCAAAAACTGTTCATGGTTGACGAGGACGTTAAGCCGGAGAAAGTCGCCGGAGTACCGCCCGATTATTTCAGCGCGACCGGTCAGCTTTGGGGAAATCCTCAATACGATTGGGACGCGATGAAGGAGGACAAATATAACTGGTGGAAACTCAGATTCAAAAAACTTTACGAAATTGTTGATATTGTCCGCATAGATCATTTTCGCGGGTTCGAGTCTTACTGGTCGGTTGACGGTGACGCGGAAACGGCGATTGAAGGCGAATGGCTCAAAGGTCCCGGCAAACCGTTCTTTGACATCATCAAAAAGGAAATCGGTGACGCGCAAATTGTTGCGGAAGATTTGGGAATTATCACCGACGCGGTAGACGCGCTCCGGCAAGACTGCGGTTTTCCCGGCATGAAAATTTTGCACTTTGAACTTCACTTCAACGAGGACGGCAGAATCGGTTTCGTCGCTCCGGAAAACAGTATCACTTACACCGGGACGCACGATAACAATACGACGGTCGGCTGGTTCATGGAAGACGTGGACAATTTGACGAAAACGACCATTGCAAAAGTTATCGGCGCGGACATTCGCCGACCGGATGACGTTTGCCAAAAACTTATCGAGTTCGCCTACGCCTCCGATTCACGTTTCGCGATTGTTCCCATGCAGGACGTTTTGAAACTTGACAGCAAGAGCAGAATGAACACGCCCGGCACCGTCGGCACGAATTGGGGCTGGCGTTTGAAACCGGATTATCAACTTGAGGCAGAGGCGGGCAAATTGAAAGCCCTCTGCAACAAATATCTGCGCTGAAAAAAATTTTTTGGAAAGGCGGCGGCAAAATGAATCCGAATACTTTCATGGTGGAAAAACCCTGTCCGGTCTGTCTTAAAACCACAAGAGTCATAAAAACCCGCTCGCGTATTCCGGTGGAAAAAACAGATGAGGATCATTGCATACACTACAAAGATTTCAATCCGTATTACTACACGATTTGGATTTGCGAACATTGCGGATTTGCGGCGGACGAAAAAAATTTTTTGAAAAAGTTGCCGGACAGGGTGAGAAAAATTTTGTGGGATTATCTTTCCCGCAAACAGTTTGACATCGAATTTAACGAGGAAAGAGATTTGCCGGACGCGGTCGCGTCGTACCGGCTCGCGATGAATTACCTTGACATGATGAAGGCTCCTTTGTCCCGGAAGGCGGCGTACAGTCTTCAACTTGCCTGGATTTATCGTCTTTCCGGCGAAGACGGAGAGTTTGACGAAGAAGAGCGCGAATACATGGAGAAGGCGGCGGAACTTTACGACTTGTCTGTTTCCACCGAACATTATCCGGTCGGAAGTTTGACGGACAGCGGCGCACTTTATCTTGTCGGCGCGATTTATTATCGGCTCGGCGATTTGGAAAAATGCGCTCAACATCTCTCGCGCCTTATCGGCGACAACACACTCAGATCCCGCGAACCGAAAGTTTACGACGAGGCAAGAGATCTTTGGGGCGACGTTCGCGCACTTCAGGCAAAACAAAATAAGGCGGCGGAAAAAAATGCACAGGCGAATGTTCGCAAATCCGTCGGCTTGAAAACTCCGGCGCAGGGAAGTCCGCGCAGAAGGTAAAAGGTGATTTGAAATGTTCAGAAGTATGCGGCGCGAAAAATCGGAATTGAAAAAGGAAACGGCGGAAAAAATTTTGCGTGAAGGTTTGTTCGGCGTTCTGTCCCTTTCCGGCGATGACGGCTACTCTTACGGCGTGCCGCTGAATTATGCCGTCGCCGACAACAAAATTTATTTTCACTGCGCCAAGACCGGTCACAAAGTCGATGCGATGAAACGGAATGAAAAAGTTTCTTTCTGCGTTGTCGATATTCACGAAGTCGTGCCGGAAAAATTCACAAGTTATTACACGAGCGCGATTGCCTTCGGGAAAATAAAAATCGTCGAGGACAACGACGACCCGGAAAAACGTCGCGGACTTGAACTCCTCGCCGATAAATATTCTCCGAACGAAAGCGCGGAAAGTCGGGCGAAAGAAATTAACGGAAAATTAAAAGCCAACCTTTTAATATCGCGTAACAATAAGATTTTTGTAACCTGCTTGTAGTCTACCGTCCGAAACGTAGACAAATTTATAGTGTTTTCACAAACAAAAAACGCCCTCCGAGCGGTTAAACTCAGAGGGCAGTTTTCTTTCATGGAGGTTTATCAAATTTTGGTAATAACGTCAAATTCGTAAGTGAATTTATCGCCGTCGCCGATTTGAATTGTATCGCCGTCGAACGATTTAAAATCTTCGATTGAATTTCGCAAAGTTTCATTCGGACACATTGATTCGCGGAAAATATCTTTAATCATGCGAATTGTTTTACCCGGAACACGTTGCCCCGATTGAACGGTTATCAACATTTTTTCTCCCTCCAAGCTTAAAGCTTGACATATTCGGCACTCGATTGAGTTTGCCGTAATAGAAATTTTTGCGTTTATTCTACTTCGGCTAATTCGATTGACTTGG